>JAICYZ010000340.1 GCA_025933935.1 Chitinophagaceae bacterium | reverse complement strand
GCGATAGAAAGGTCGCATATATGTGGCCTTTTTCCGGTATGGTGACGAGTATCGGTATATTAAAGCAATTAGGAGTAACTGATACTTCTTTTAAAAAAATAGAAACCGGTATAGATGAATATTGGTCTGACAAAAAGGGCCTTCCCGGTGTTGAATCTTACCCACCTACGTATGGAGGAGATAAGCGCTTTTACGATGATAACGCGACTGTTGGCCTCGATTATTTAGAAAACTATAAAGCAACAAAAAATCAACACTTCTTAAACCAGGCAGAAAAATGTATCGCTTTTGATTTTACCGGTGAATCCTCCGATTGCGGTGGTGGCATTTTTTGGAACGAAGAAGATAAGTCTCCGGATTCGGCTAATTACATTAAAGCCACCTGTTCGAGCTCATTTTCAGTTACTCTCGCATTGAAGCTATATGTCATTACGAAAAAACCGAAGTATTTGGATTTTGGTAAAAGAGTGTACGCATGGATTAGGATGAAATTGCAAGATCCCAGGGATCTTATTTACTGGAATGATATCGCTATTAAAGGATGTATGCCGAATAAAACGAAATGGACTTATAATTCAGGAGCTATGTTGAGTAATGCCGTTTTATTATATCAAATAACAAAGGAGAATCAATACCTCAATGATGCTAAAGCATTAGCGGCGGCAAGTTTTAATTATTTTACAAGCACTTCTCCGAAATTAGAACGAAAATTTCCCGATCATGATCCCTGGTTTACCGCGGTTTTGTTTAGAAGTTATCTGGATTTTTATAAAATAGACCCAAATAAAAGCAGGGAGTATATTGACGCTTTAATTCGGAATGTAGACTTTGCCTGGAAATACGCAAGAACTCCTGCCGGATTTTTTTATGAAGATTGGAGCGGCGAAAAAAAAGGACGATATTATTGGTTATTGAACCAAGCCTGCATGGTTGAAATCTATGGTAGAATCGCACTTTTCAAAAAAAATAATCAATAAAAAATACAATGAAAAAATATAAATTATACCAGCTTATTATTGTATTATTTTTAAGCATTTTTTTGCCTTCTTTTTTACTTGCGCAGGAAAAACAGGAGAAACAAGACAATGTCTTAAAATATGTTGATCCGAATATTGGTACAGCGCATAGCAGGTGGTTTTTCTATACACCGGCAGCCGTTCCGAATGGCATGGCCAAATTAGCACCATCAACAAATGGTCATTACGGAAATGCGCAAGGGTGGGAAGCCATAGGATATGACACCCGGCAAAATTCAATTGAGGGATTTGTGCATTTTCATGAATGGCAGGTCGGCGGTATTAGTTTTATGCCAACAACCGGTCCCTTAAAAATTATTCCTGGAGATCTGGATAAACCGGGAAGTGGTTATCGATCACATTTCGATCGCAAGAACCAGGTAGCCGAACCGGGATATTATAAAGTTCTGCTGGATGATTATAATATTACTGTTGAACTTACTGCGACTAAGAGGGTTGGTTTTCATCGCTACACTTTTCCTAAAAATGATTCTTCACATATTATTTTTGATATTGGTAGTGTGCAAGGTGAAAGTGGCGCAGTTACTGACGCAGGAATTAAAATGATTGACAATACTCACTTTGAAGGATTCGTAAATACTTATCCGAAATATGTCCAGAAATATGATCCTGAAGGAAAGGTATTAATGTACTTCTACGGAGAAGTTAGCAAAAAGCCTGAAAGTGTAGGGGCTTTTGATAAAGATGGTATACATCAGGAAGTTTCTTCAGCGAAAGGAAAAGGCGCTGGGCTCTTCTTAAATTACAAAACCACAGCAAATGAAAAAATAGAAATAAAAGTTGGCCTTTCTTACACATCACCAGCTAACGCTAAAATAAATCTTCAATCCGAAGCAGAACATCTTTCTTTTGATGAGGCCAAATTAAAAGCACAACAAACATGGCAAAAGGCGCTTGCTAGAATATACGTTCAGGGTAATGACGATACCAGTAAAATCAAATTTTACACTGGTTTATTCCATGCGTTATTAGGAAGGGGAATTGCCAGCGATGTAAACGGATCTTATCCTAAACACCGAGGACAAATAGGGAAATTACCAAACGTCGCAGGTAAATCAAAGCCGGATTTCGAATTTATCAATACTGATGCAATTTGGGGGGCGTTTTGGAATCTTACTCAGTTATGGGCGCTTTCGTACCCTCAGTTTTATGGCAATTTTGTAAATACGCAGCTGCAAGTTTACAAGGATAGGGGATGGTTTGGAGATGGAATAGCTAACAGCGAGTACATCTCGGGTGTCGGGACTAACTTTGTCGGGCTGGCAATTGCATCTGCCTATCAGGCCGGTATCCGAAATTATGATGTTAAGTTTGCTTACGAAGCTGTCAAAGCAAATGATTTAAACTGGAAAAATAGGCCGGTAGGATCAGGCAAGACGGATACTAAAGCTTTTTTGAAGTATGATTTTGTTCCTTACCTTGAAAAGGATACAACTGATTCAACAGGCTCACACTTTTCAGCCTCACATACACTTGAGTACAGCTTTAGTGCCTTCGCTACTGCTCAAATGGCTAAAAAGTTAGGGAAAAAACAAGACTATCTCAAATTAATCAAATACTCAAATGGCTGGAGAAATATTTTTAACCCCCAAAATAAATTAATGCAGCCAAAGACAGCAGACGGTACTTTCATAAATAAATTTGATCCTTATGAACCGTGGAGGGGTTTTCAGGAAGGAAATGCCGTACAATATACTTTTTATGTGCCCCAAAACCCCGCAGCATTAATTGCTGCCATAGGCAGGAATGAGTTTAACGGTCGATTGGATAGCATTTTCAAAGCGTCTGAGAAGGAGGACTTCGGCGGCGGAAAAACAATTGATGCTTTTGCAGGAATTAACGCAATATATAATCAAGGTAACGAGCCAGATATGCAAATGAGCTGGCTATTTAATTTTTCAGGCAAACCATGGCTTACCCAGAAATGGACACGGGCAATTTGTAATGAGTTTTACGGAGTTGAGCCAATCCATGGCTACGGTTATGGACAGGATGAAGACCAGGGACAGTTGGGGTCATGGTATGTAATGGCAGCTCTCGGTCTTTTTGATGTAAAAGGATTAACAGATGCAAGGCCCATAATTGAATTGGGAAGCCCTTTATTTGATAAAGCAAATATTACCCTTGGTAATGGTAATAAACTGGTTATTGTAACAAAGAATAATTCGAAGACCAATTATTATGTTCAATCAGTGGAATTTAATGGAAAAGAAATCAATAATTGCTGGCTCTACAGGGACGAACTGATGAAAGGAGGCAAAATGGTGTTTACCATGGGAGACAAACCAAATAAGAATTGGGGTAACAAAACGCCACCTCCCTCAGTTCAATAAAAGTTGCAAGTACGATAAAGTAGTTATAACTATTTAATGATCCAGGAATGAAAATAAAAACTTTAATTATTTGTTTGTTTACTACTGTTATAATCCAGTTTTCTTTCGCTCAATCAAAACAAAATGTAATCTGGAGCATTGGAAGGCCTGATCATTCCCCTGATGAATTTGCGCTTGCTCCCGATGGGTTTAAGGATTTTGTAGGTCATGATTTTGGGTATGAAGACAAGTTTTACCTGGTTGGATTTTCCAAAGAAAAAAACGACTTTCCTTATGTTCTTCCCGGCCCGGTTGATACCTGGGGAGGCACGTGGCCTACCGCAGGATGGAGAACCAACCAGGTAAATATTT
>JAICYZ010000252.1 GCA_025933935.1 Chitinophagaceae bacterium | reverse complement strand
TTTGTATACCACCAACACAAAAAAAATGGAAAGACCTTTGCATTAAAAAAACATCGTTGACCAAATGTACCGATTGAAGATGTTGGGGGAACAGTCAAAGATTTAATTAAAGAAGGAAAAGTAAAACACTTCGGTTTATCAAATGATGTTAAAGAAATTAATAACGCTCTTTCCAAAATTGAAGTGCAAGGCGCTCGATATAGCGAACAAGCGCAAAAGATGATTAACAGGTAGAAATGTATCATTATTAATCTTTCGGTAAACAGACAAATAACACAGATATTCATTTTCAACATCCGTAGAATCCCCTTTGCTCTGCCGGTCATCGAATAAGCGTGATAGTGCCTTTTAAGACTCTGTTGCCATCTCTCATTTGAATAAAATAAACATACAGGCCGCTTGGCTGAGGAACGCCATTTGTATTGCCATCCCACGAAACAGTTGGCGATGAAGCATGGTAAACAAGCCGCCCCCAACGGTTAAAAACGCTAACCTTTGCTCCAAGAGACGGGTCCAGGAAAGGAATTTGCCACCGGTCATTTACACCGTCACCATTCGGAGTAAAGGCAGTTGGTATATATATATACGAAACTACTTTTACGTTTACGCTATCTGCGTTAGTACAACCCCATAAAGAGCGAGCCGATAAAGTGTACATGTAATCAGCAGGTGGAGTAACAACAGGTGCCAACTGTGACACATCATTGATGTATTTATTCGGTGCCCAAATGTATTGCAATTGCGCTCCTTCAACAGAACCAGATAAGGTAACAGAAGTATTAACCAGCATGATATGGTCAGGCCCGGCATTTACAACAGGTTTGGGATGAATATTTATCATCAGCACATCAGAAGCAATGCGGCAGGAGCTGATGTTGGCAGCACTGGCTTCTATTACTGAAAGCCTGTACCAGTAATTTCCTGCAAGACGAACCGGCTCCGTCCGGTACATGAGGGATTTCGCGCCGGAAATATTATTCCAGGTTGCGCCGGAATCTATGCTCAATTGCCACTGGTACTGAGGAGAATCATAGCCGGAAGGAGTATCTCCCTTAAGCGTATATGCATAATCAGCAGAATCATTTTCGCATTTATTTATGGTATCACTGGCTGACCCATCAATATTTGCAATGATCTTAGGCCCACATGGCCTGAATGTAATGTCATCCAACCCAAGGTCGTTACCAATGCCACCGGGTGCCTTATTGGTGATTCGTAATACGATAACCGGATTATCGCGGGGAGTTGTAAAGAAGAAACCATATTTTTTCCACTCGGGTGAATCCGTTACATGGATGTCGCCCGTATCAAAAGAATACAAAACTTTTCCATCAGGAGTTTCAACGGTGAAAACCAGTTCCGGAAGAATGGAAGCGACTGTCCTCATAACATTCAAAATCCAGGCTGCAAATTCGTAGTTGGTATTCGGACACAGATCTGTGACCGTAGTTAAAAAAAAGTCGCCCGGTGCGTAAGATGCATTTACCAGCATAAATGCGCCATTGCCTGTATGATCATGCAATACAGTATGCCACGTACCGTTGAAACACCCGGAAGTGTTTTTTGTAATCGTATAATATCCGTCGTCAGGACAGTTGGAAGGCGTATAAGTATAACCGGCCGCCGGTACATAGGAGCTGACGCCGCCACCTGAACCAAACGTAATATTTACTACCGGATCTCCCAGGCTTCCATCACATAATTGGGCGTGTACAGGTGAACAAAAAACGGAGCCAAACAATATCATTACAGGCAATGAAAACGGGAAATTTTTGAAAAAACCATTCACATGCATTAAGAATATTTGACTAAAAATAGATCAATTTTATGAAAAAAGTTTTAAAGAGAAGAAACGGTATGAGGATAAAAACCTGAGGAATTGCTGAATGGATATGCATTCATGACACATAAGAGTTTCATGTGGATGGCCGAGGGATATTAGGCCTTCACCTTCCTGAATAAAAATATCACTGTTCTACGTTTAGCAAAATCCAAACTTCCGAAGGAATGTAATTGCGAAACCTGAAATGTTTGATTACTTAAATGGATTCACTCCCATATTATACCAGGCAAAGGCGTATTGATCCGTTATGTTACTGATTTGTTTTGTGAGATCCATTCCTGTCCAGTGGCCAACGTTGTGGCCGATTTGCATTAACACAGGATTATTTCCTGCATTATCAGCCTGCAACGTAGCAGCAAACTTGAAAGAAAGCCCGGGCTCTACGCGGTCATCATGGTCAGCTGCCCAAACCAACGTAGCGGGATAATGAACTCCCTTTTTTATATTTTGCAAAGGAGAATAACCTAATAAATATTTAAACATCGCCAGCGAATCTTCCGCAGTTCCGTAATCGTAAGCCCATCCTGCACCGGCCGTGAATTTATTATACCGGATCATATCCATTACACCGGCACCCGGCAAGGCCACCTTCATCAGATCCGGTCGCTGCGTCATCGTTGCACCCACCAGTAAGCCGCCATTGGAGCCACCGGCTATTGCAAGATATGGACTGGAAGTGTATTTTTCTTTGATCAGATATTCTGCTGCCGCGATAAAATCATCAAACACATTTTGTTTGTGCATCCGGGTGCCGGCAAGATGCCATTGTTCTCCGTATTCCCCTCCTCCTCTGAGGTTAGGCTGAGCATAAATGCCGCCATGTTCGAGCCACTCCATGCGGGTACTGCTGAAGGTAGGCAACAGGCTTATACCAAAGCCGCCGTAACCGTACAACCACGTGGGGTTTTTGCCGTTTAATTCAACGCCTTTTTTATAAACAATATACATAGGTATTTTGGTGCTGTCTTTACTACTGTAAAATACTTGTTGGGTAACATAATCATCCGGATTGAAATTTAATGAAGGTTTCCAAAATAAGGAAGAACTTCCATCTTTGATATTATAATGATAAATAGTAGCCGGGTAAGTGAAAGAAGTAAAAACATAATACAGCTCAGTTTGATCTTTATAAGCGCTGAATCCTGAGGCAGTACCGGCAGCCGGTAGTGCTATTTCACGGATTTGACGACCATCGTGATCATATTGATAAACTTTATTTTTCACGTCAACCATGTAGGTGGCAAAAAAATAACCGCCACCCGTACTCACTTCCAGTACATTTTTTGTTTCAGGAATTACGTCTTTCCAGTTTTCAGGCGAAGGATTAGAGGCATCTACTTTTACCAGCCGATAATTCGGTGCATTACGGTTGGTATAAATAAACAAAGTGCTTCCATCATTGTCAGCAACAGATTGTATGCTGTTATAATCTTTTACTATCGGTACTATCGGAGCATTTTCCTTCGTCAGGTCTTTTATGTATAACTCGTTATTATTTGATTCTGCACCTACAATAATAAGATAATGGTCGTCCTCTGTTGTATATCCGCCGATATAACGATGGGGTTCTTTCTCTCCGCCAAAAATAAACTGATCTTCGGATTGAGGTGTTCCCATTTTGTGATAATATAAAGTGTGGTGACTGGTTTGGTACGTCAGCTTGTTTTCGCCTTTGGGAACATCATAAGTACTATAATAAAAACCTTCATCTCCTTTCCACGAAACTCCTGAAAATTTTGCATCCTTGATAGTATCACCTACTAAACTTCCGGTACTGGTATTTTTTACCAGGATATCGCGCCAATCGGATCCGCCGTTTGAAATCATGTAAGCATATAATGTTCCGTCATTGGTAAACGAAGTTTCCTGCAAAGAAACAGCACCATTATTTGCAAAAGTATTGGGGTCAAGGAAAACTTCTGCCGACGAGGTATCTGCGAGGTTTTTGGTGCGGTAAATTACGTTTTGATTTTGAAGACCGGAATTCTTTCCGAAATAATAATAGTCTCCATGTTTCTCGGGATCGCTTATCCGTGAATAATTAATTAAGGAAGTGAGTTCTTTTTTAATCTTATCACGAAAAGGTATTTTTTCCAAATAACTTTCAGTGGTTTCATTCTCGGCTTTTATCCATTGCTGCGTTGCCGGAGTGGAATAATTTTCTAATCCCCGATAAGGGTCTGGTACTTTAATCCCGTAAAACACATCCGCTGAATCCACTGTTTTTGCGGTTGGATAATTAATAGTAGCAGTTGTTTGCTTCTCTTTTGATTGACAGCCGAAAAAAATAAAGGCGGCTGTAATAACTAATAATTGTTTCATGTATGACAACTAAAGGGTTAAAAACGAAAAGATCATTTTAGTTTCTTAGAGATCAGAATCGATAGAATTCCCAACATTGCAAGTAATTATGTTGGTTTCGGTACTCAAATATACAATGTGAAGCGGATAATTGATCTTTTATTTGAAATCATTTACACGAATACTGATCGTAAACTAATCCAGAGCCGTTTTATAGGGTTGTTCTTTGACACTTAGGGATTGTTTAGGTTCCGGTATAATGGGTCCTTGAAGAAAATGCATCACATTCCTGTTGAATAAGTCATGAGCGGTCACACGTCAATATCTGATCAAAGGCATTTCTATTTGCCGAACATTTTACTTTCCATTTGAAATACTTTGTTTGCTTCAAAGTAATAAGTAGCTGTAGCACCATCTCCCATTGTTACCAGCATCTTGTCACACGCATTGTTGCGGGAGTGGCTTGTACTTTGACTTTGCAATCGCGCGCCCATCACATTCAATATGAAATATTCTTCTTCAATTTGAGTAACATGCCACCCTGTTTCACATGACCTTCCGTCACCGCTGTTGATGATTGAACTCAGAAGCCCGAATTCAATGTCGTGATATTTTTTCTGATTCAGGGTATCACCAAGAATGCCGTAGGTCTGTTGTAAAAACTTATGGGCAAACATACTTGTGTAATCAATAGTAAGCATGGCTTTCGTTAAACTGATCACCTCCTGGTAATTATTATTTTTTACCGCAGAAAAAACCTGTGACTTAAGTTGATTATAGTTCATGCCCTTCTTCGCAAACTGCCCGCTTTGCAGAAAGCTATTTCTAAAATCGGTGTAGTCAATATTGGGTTGTCCACTTTCCAGTTCTTCCACATAATGCGAATACTTATCATTGAAGCCCGGTTCCTGAATAGCATCCTGTTGCGCGAAAATCAGTGAGGAGGTTTGCAGGAAAAAAACCATCAGCAGTGTTGTTTTGATATGTTTCATATACGTTCTTGAGGTTAAAATATGCAATCTAATTATGTATGAGCATTCAGTCAAACAGAATTACTTCAGAATCGTTCGTTTTGCCGCAAGCCATCCCGGTTGTATGGTGTTGATTGAATCCTTTTATTTTAAATTTTCTCGTGTCCGAGTTTCCTGATCCTCGGAATGTCATAGTGGAAGGTGATTGAAAAAGGCAGGTATTTGTTGCTCTGCTGCAAATCCGATTGACAATAAAAAAATCCGGCCGGCCATGCTGTTATGGTGTCGTTGATCACGAAAAATTCGGAAACCTTTGCCTACCGCCCTCTCACAAATACCGTAGCCTTTCTTTTGTAACCTCCTTCCACGAGGTGCAACCGGCTAAGCCCAGGGTAAGATCAACATCGGCAAGTAAATTTTGGATTACGTCGGTTACGCCTTCTTCTCCGCCAAGCGCCAAAGCA
>JAICYZ010000408.1 GCA_025933935.1 Chitinophagaceae bacterium | reverse complement strand
CTTTTGTTGACATTGTAAATAAAGACGGTTCAGTAAAATACACCGTAGCTCAAGAGCAGGCCGCGTATGATCAATTCATAAATAGCTCTCATTATCTTAATAAACACAAAGGGCAATATGCAGAAAGGAATAGCGCCTTTATGCCTTGGTATAATCGTGTAGATATGCGTTTTTTACAGGATTTTTATCTGAAAACAGCGAATACAACACATACACTGGAATTCACAGTTGATATTATCAACCTTGCAAATCTTCTTAGCAGAAATTGGGGGGTTCATGATCTTTATACAGTGAATAATCCACTTACTCTAAAAAAAGTTGTTTCTGGAGCGCCAACCTATACCCTTGCTGAATATGCAGGAAGTTTAGCAACTGACGCTTTTGTAAAAAGTGTGTCACCCGGTACTACATGGGGAATGCAATTAGGCCTTAGGTATAAATTTTAAAATACCTTAAATAATTAAAAAATGAGGCTGTCTCAAAAGGATAGCCTTTTTTTTATTTTCAATTTGATGCATGGATTTATTCACAATCTGATGTAGATAAATTCTGTCGGTTATTCATGCAATGATTTGGAGTTAAAATTTGTCTTGGTAATATGGCAAAACGTAAACTCAGCGTAGCTTTCAAAGCTTATTCACAAAACCAGGCTATGCTCCTTCCGCCCTCACTGGATGAACTGATAAAGCCTAACCATCCGGTAAGAATCGTAAACCAGGTACTCGATAAAGTAGATATCGAGCCTCTGATCAGAAAATATAAAGGCGGCGGCACCAGCAGCTTTCATCCGAGGATGTTGCTCAAAGTATTAGTGTATGCTTACATTAATAACACTTACAGCAGCCGCAAGATAGAAGCAGCCTTAAAAGAAAACATCCATTACATGTGGCTCAGTGGCATGAACACACCTGACCACAATACCATCAACCGCTTCAGAAGTGAGCGTTTGAAAGAAGTACTAAGACAGGTATTTACACAGGTTGTTCTTTTGCTTTCGGAAGAAGGCCTTCTAAATATAAAATCACTTTATACAGATGGTACAAAAATAGAAGCCAATGCCAACCGCTACACGTTTGTGTGGGGCAATGCCATCAAGACTTCCAAAGAAAGAATCAAAAAGCAACTGGATGAGCTGTGGCAATATGCACAAAATGTGGCAGCGGCAGAAATGCCGGATAATGATCCCACAGATTTTAAAAAGATAGATGCTGAGAAGGTGGAACAAACGATTGAAAAAATAGATGAGGCATTAAAGGATAAGCCAGTAAGCAAACAAATAAAGCAAAAATTAAATTATGCTAAAAAGAACTGGCCCGGGAATCTTAAAAAATATGCTGAGCAGGAAAAGATATTAAATGGAAGAAACAGTTTTAGCAAAACAGACACTGACGCAAGCTTTATGCGAATGAAAGAAGACCACATGCTCAACGGTCAATTAAAACCGGGTTATAATTTTCAGATATCTACCAACAATCAATACATTGTAAACTACTCGCTGCATCCTACAACTGCTGACACCACTACCTTACAGGAACATACAGAAATCTACAGGGAGCAATACCAGCAACTGCCCGAAACAATCACTGCTGATGCAGGTTACGGCTCAGAAGAAAATTATCAGTATCTGCAGCAAAACAATATTGAAAATTATGTGAAGTATAATTATTTTGATAAAGAGCAAAGCCACAAAGCCGATAAAAAGTATCCCTTCAAAACAGATATCCTTTATTACAATAGTGAAAAGGATTTTTATGTTTGCCCGATGGGACAAAGAATGGAAAACATTGGTTCTCATCAAACAAAAACCAAAACCGGATTTACACAAACCATTACCCGCTACCAGGCGCAAAATTGTAACGGTTGTCCGCTTCGGTCTGCCTGCCACAAATCCAAAGGCAACAGAATAATGGAGATAAACCATGCTTTAAAAAAATATAAGCAGCAGGTTAAAGAAAACCTGACAAGTGAACAGGGCATCTATCATCGCAAAAAGCGTCCTTGTGATGTAGAGCCGGTCTTTGGTAACATCAAAAACAATCATCATTTTAAACGCTTCATGCTTCGTAGTAAATCAAAAGTAGAAATAGAAGCAGGATTACTGGCTCTGGCGCATAATCTTAGAAAGAAAGTGGCATAAAAACGGTTCTTTGCAGCCCTTTATCATCGATATCTTTTTGAAACTAAAAATCCCCCAAGCGAACAAAAAATACTCATGGGCTTTTTGGCTTTATACATCAATACAACAAAATTAAAAAAGGCCGACTCAATTGTATTTTTGAGACAGCCTCTTTTTTATTTAAAAATCCTGCCGCCTTTTTTCGCGCAAGGTTAAGTTTTTTTAGGCAAGCAATCCGCTTTGTGCTATTACTAAAAAGTAATTACATTCACTCTCATCTGATAATATAAATTTTATCATCAGGGCAAGTAGCATTTTCATTTT
>JAICYZ010000406.1 GCA_025933935.1 Chitinophagaceae bacterium | reverse complement strand
TCCTCACCGACCAGGGAGCAAGTTTCAACACACCTCCGCACAGCCTTTTGGTAGCTGCTGCCCGGCTTATTTATAAAAGGTTTGAATATAATACATGGGTGAAGATGGTGCCGGCTGGGGTGATCCATGCACGGTATGTGGGTTAATCATTCTGAACTATGGAGCAAATTCAGTTCTAATTGGGGGATTGCCACATCGCCTGTGACTGTTTGGGTAAACGAGAAGGATTCCGGAAGGCGATTCGCAATGAAGTTGGTAAAAGGATTCCGGTTCTAATGGAGAGATTGCCAGCTACGATGACAGTTTATCCATTCTTTTTAATCAGTTTCAGCTTACTTTTTACCACTTGCGGGCAGTTGAACAATTTATCCTGCAGCGCATATTCACTTACAAACAGGTTAGGGATTTGAATACTTTCGTTATCCCGGAATTCTATTTTTACTACTGCAAAGCTATTCAGCGGATTTCTATATGCATTTGGATGATAAAATATCACGCGAAGAATGTCTTTCTTATCATACTTTTTCGGATGCTGTTGGTCTCCGAAATAAAACACGTCATCACCTTTAGACATAATGAGTATCTTATTTTTTGCATACCGCCAGTAATTCCAAAAAACCAGCAAATTAAGGCCGCCGCCAAAAAATAAGAAGTAAATAAATATTAAAAAAGCAAGACCGGCGCCTGAAAGAGCGCCTTTGCCACTGAACAATATAATAAAGAGGAAAATAGCAAAAATGGCAAACAAAATGCCGCTGGTGTTTAAGAGGTAATCTTTAACACGCTTTGGAGTAATGGTATAATGAAAATCCTGGGTTACAAAATGAACCAGGTTGTGTTGCATAAAAGTAGGTTCTTTCTTAAATTCACTCACATCGAACACCTCACTGTCAAAACAGTTTTTTATAAAAGGAAAAGCTTCTTCCTTTTGAAAAAAGCTTTTGGTAAATAGTTCGTGTTGATCATTAAAGTAGTGCAATACAAATTTGCCATTATAGAAAAGAGCAAACTTTAAAAAGTTATTCAGGGGCTTTTCAATGGTTACTGAAGGATTGGTAAGGCTGACGCGAAGATGTTCTCTTTCGCCTTCCCATGGAAAAGTATTTATGCAGTTGATCGTTTCGTCATAGGTTCGTAGTTGTATGTCAACAAACTCGCCGGGTTCAAAATTCTGATGCTGGATCTTAGTGTTTAGTAACATAAGCAGTTGTTCCTTGTCTTACCAAAAGGAATAACGAATATCGGGAGAAAATGTTTTCTGTTCATAGGGGTGCACCAGGTTTGTTATATCGCTATCGTTCAGACTGCTGAAAACGAGCGTTCTGACCGTTTTTCTAACCGGCAGTCCGGAGTATGTGTTCATGCCTTAATGGGGGCGATCCGAAAAATGGCCACAGGTATTTTCCCTTCGTATTTCTTGGGGGTGAATGTCTGCCTGGCAGAGTGCAAGGGTAAAATTGGAGAACGGCATTCGGAAAAGAAATCTGCTTATGGATGGGAAAAGGTAATAAAAACGGTTAAATGAAAAAGTTGTTCATCTCAAATAGGTGCCCCACTCTTCTGAATAAGCGTAACCAACCACCTCTTTTTTATAAGTCGTAAATTTATTGGCAGTGATGCTGGTAATTTGTAAAGTGTCGCCATTTAAAATCAATAGTTTGTTGTCTATTATTTTATATGGAGATCTTCCTCTTGTACCGTCCGTATAAGTTGTATAGGCAAAGTTATCGTCCCTGAATTCTATATAATTGCCATTTTCATTTGGAAAGATCATCGTTGTATCCCGACGTTCTGGTAAATAAGACGGGTCATAATTGTGAATTTTATAAAGTCCATATTCCCATTTACCTAAAAGAAGATTGGGAGCAGCATTGCCGTTATCTTTCCTGCACGATGCAAAGAACAAAATAACCAGGCTGAAAAGGAATAGTTGTTTCATTTATTTAAAAACAGGATTATTACAAATAAAGGAATTTTATTTTACAAAAGGAAATGCCCTTACGATTTCCGCACACCGGAAGGTCGTGATGCTCTGACCGGTGAGGATTGCGAGCATTGAATATTTTTTATAACCACTTCTCATTACAACACCCGCGCCCTTCTTCCCCGCAAAATTCGTTGTGTTGACACCATCACTCACTTTTGACTAATGTGCCACTTTTATATAACCCCACCCGTCGCGCTGTTTTGAAATGATTTCATAGATGCCATCCGGCACTACCTGCACACCGGGCAGCAACTGGCTTTCATCAACGTTTTGTCTTTTCATCGCCAGAGCGCACACTTTGATGGACACATCTTTCTTTGACAACAAATCCTGGATTTCGGCAGATTGAGAAGACAGATCTTTTCTGATTAGTCCCAGGCCCTGCCCGTAGATCACCGCTTCTACCTGTGCATCCGGGTTGCCTTCTTTGATGAGTTTCATTTCGTGAAGAAGGGATTGCTGGTT
>JAICYZ010000085.1 GCA_025933935.1 Chitinophagaceae bacterium | reverse complement strand
TGATCTCTTTGGTTTTCAAATTGCAAACAAAAATTTTCTACGTCCTCAATATTACTGAAAACCTTTTTTGTATCAGCCGGTGTACGAAAACCGCATTCCGCAAGCATTTGAAGAATTCCTGAATGTGTATTTAATAATTCAGGGAATTTTTTTAAGCCTTTTTCATTTAGTTCAATAAAACTGACGTGATATAAGATTGCTTCCAATTTTCGCTTTCTTACTGCTGCAGGATCTTTCATTCTTAATGAACCCGCTGCTGCATTCCTCGGATTTGCAAGAGGAGATAATCCTTCTTCGACCAGTGCTTCATTGTACTTTTTAAAATTTTCTTTATTCAGCAAAACTTCTCCACGAATTTCTATTTTTCCAATTCCATAATCAGAGAATTTTGCAGATAAAGGAATAGAGCCTATTTGGCGAATGTTTGTAGTAATATCATCGCCGGCAGAACCATCTCCACGGGTAGCACCACGAACCAGGAAATCGTTTTCATAAATCAATGAAATGCTGGCTCCATCATACTTTGGCTCTGCACTGTATGTTATTTTCTGATGATCCGCCAATGCTTTTAGACGGTTGTCCCAGGCGATCAAATCATCCGGATTATAACTGTTTTCCAAACTTAGCATCGATACCAAATGAGGAACGGTTACAAAATCACCATTCAAGCTGCTTCCAACTCTTTGCGTCGGTGAATCGACTGTAATAAGTGCAGGATTTTCATGTTCCAGTTTTTCTAATTTCTTGTAAAGCTGGTCGTATTCTGCATCAGAAATAAGAGGATCATTTAGTACATAATAGCGGTATTCATGAAAACGAAGAATATCTCTTAACTGTTCCGGAGAGCCGGAATTTTTAAGTAGTGTTTTCGTGAGGTTTTGTAAATGCTGTATTTGAGAAATCGTATACATGAATTTTTTTTGGCTACGAATTTCACGAATTTACACGAATAATTTTAGCAGCTGATTACAGAAGCAGGTAGTTTTTTTTCGCGGCGTTTCAACCGCTTCCCACAAAAATATGTGGAACCGATAAACGAACAAATAATGCGAATTCATGTTTTATTTTCGGGCAGTTTTCTCTTTTAAAAAATATATTTTCCCAAAAAAACATTTTTTCAAATAATGTGTTTAATTTACACAATATAAATAATGGGTTATGAAAAAATGTCTACTCACCTTTGTAATTGTGTTTTTTTCTTTTAATAGTTTTTCACAATTATTAACATGGTCGCCGCAGTTTCCGCTGGAAAGCTCCACATCTGTTACGATTACAGTGGATGCCAATTATGGAAATAAAGGATTGTTGAATTATACGCCTGTTACAGATGTATATGTGCACATAGGAGTTATAACAAATTTAAGCGCTAACTCCGGTGATTGGAAATACGTAAAAACAACCTGGGGCACCGCCAATCCTGCCTGGCAGGCAACTTCGTTAGGAAATAATAAATGGTCATTTACCATTACCGGAGGATTAAGAAATTATTTTGGCATCACCAATCCTTCTGAAACTATTCAAAAGATTGCGATTCTCTTTAGAAGCGGAAATGGGAATTCGAAACAGGCGAATGCAGATGGAGGCGATATGTATGTTCCTGTTTATACAAACGCTTTGTCTATCAGAATTAATACACCTTTCTTTCAACCCAAATACATTCCTGTTCCGGAGCCGATCAACAAAAACGTAAATGATGCACTGCCAATCACAACTGTAAGCAGCGCGAATGCTACACTTTCTATTTTATTTAATGGCACTGTAATACAAACCGCTACAAATGCACAAACAATTTCCGCATCGCCGACGATTGTGGCACCAGGAAATCAGCAAATAATTGTAAAAGCGGATAACGGAACCGCCGTTGCTTATGACACACTAAACTTTTTTGTAAACGGTTCTGTAAATGTAGCGCCGCTTCCGGCCGATGTGCAAACCGGAATTAACTATGGTTCCGATAACAAATCAGTAACGCTTGTTTTGTATGCGCCCGGCAAATCAAGAGTGGCTGTTATTGGCGAATTTCCAGGAAGTAATTGGTCAGAGCAATCAGCCTATGAAATGAATAAAACACCGGATGGAAATTCGTGGTGGATCACGATAAACGGATTGACACCCGGGCAGGAATATGCTTACCAGTTTTTAGTGGATGGTAGCTTAAAAATCGCTGATCCATATACAGAAAAAATTCTTGATCCTACAAATGACGCATACATTTCATCAACAACTTATCCTGGCTTAAAAGCTTATCCAACCGGATTTACATCCGGCATTGTAAGCGTTTTACAACCTGGCCAAACGGCATACAACTGGCAGGTAAATGATTTTGCAAAGCCTGACAAAAAAGGCCTTGTTATTTATGAATTATTGCTACGCGATTTTATTGCCAATCACGATTGGAAAACATTAAGCGACAGCATCAATTATTTTAAAAAGCTCGGGATCAACGCGATTGAAGTAATGCCATTTAATGAATTTGAAGGAAATATCAGCTGGGGCTATAATCCAAGCTTTTATTTTGCCCCGGACAAATACTATGGCCCTGAAAATACTTTGAAAGCATTTATCGACAAATGTCATCAAAATGGCATTGCAGTAATTATGGACATTGTATTGAATCATTCTTTTGGCTCCTCACCTATGGTTCAGTTGTATTGGAACTCTGCTACCAACACACCTGCAAGAAATAATCCATGGTATGATTCGGTAACTACACATCCTTTCAATGTTGGTTATCAATTTAACCATGATGCACCGGCCACGCGTTATTTCGTAAGTCGTGTGCTGAACCATTGGCTCAATGACTATAAAATCGATGGTTTCCGTTTTGATTTATCGAAAGGATTTACACAAACAGTAACTACAGACGTAACAACATGGGGGCATTATGATGCGGATCGTGTAGCGATTTGGAAACAATATTATGATACACTGCAGTTAAAATCGCCTGGGTCTTATTGTATCCTGGAACATTTTGCCGACAATGATGAAGAAACGGTTTTGTCAAATTATGGAATGATGCTTTGGGGAAATGAAAATTATAATTATAACCAGGCAACGATGGGATACAATACGGATTGGGATTTCAGTTATGGACTTGCATCTGTTCGTGGATGGACAAATCCTTATTTAGTTACTTATGCAGAAAGCCATGATGAAGAAAGACTGATGTATAAGAATATTCAGTATGGAAACTCTTCCGGAAGTTATAACATAAAAGATACAGCTACCGCTCTAAAAAGAGAGGAATTGGCTGCAGCATTCCTTCTTACACAACCGGGGCCGAAAATGATGTGGCAGTTTGGTGAATTGGGTTACGATTTTTCTATAAATACTTGCGCTGATTTAACCGTTAACAACAATTGCCGCACCGATCCAAAGCCAATCCGTTGGGATTATCTGCAACAACCCAACCGGAAAAAATTACATGATGTTTACAGCGCATTAATAAGGCTTCGCTTTGATCCAGCGATGTCTGACCAGTTTGTTACCAATACTTCACACCAGGATTTTAGTGGAAAAGTAAAGTGGATGTATCTGAACAAACTTGTTGTTGTTGGCAATTTTGATGTTACTGCACAATCCGCATCAATCTCTTTTCCATCAACCGGTACCTGGTACGATTTTCTTAATGGAACGACGATAAATGTGTCTGGAAATTCATACACATTTACAAATTTAAATCCCGGCGAATATCATGTGTTTACAAAAACGGCTGTGGTTTTACCAGTTACGATTGTAAGTTTTAGCGGCAAAAATGAAAGCAATGGAAATGTACTGAGCTGGCAGGTTACCAATGAATTGAATTTGAATTATTACCAATTGGAAAAAAGCAATGACGGCCGCAATTTCTCTTTTGTTGCTGAGATAAAAGCAAATGGACAAAAAAATTATTTTTATACGGATGCTGATGTAAATAATTCTTATCCGGTGGAATATTATCGTTTAAAAAGTGTGGATATCGACGGAAAATTTACTAATAGTGCGATTATAAAAATTAAAGTGAATGTCAATTCGTGGAATGCGGAAGTAACCCCAAATCCTGTTTCAAATAAAATATATTTGAAAATACAATCGCCGGTTCAGGTTAAGGCAACCGTGATAATTAGCGATATAGCTGGAAGACAATTGCACAAAGAAAATATTTCAGTAAGCGCCGGAGATAATTCATTTGACATAAATAAAACGGCTAATTTTTCCAACGGAACTTATTTCATTTCTATTTTTTCTGCCACACAAAAACAGACGATTAAAATTATTAAAAATAGCAGGTAGTCAACAGATGAATTACAATAAATGAATCGTCAATTGTGAATAATGCACCTCATTGCCAATAACAAAACTTAACCTGATCCAGTAAAATAATAAATATGCCAATTCTAAAAACAGATGCCAATTCTAAAAACGCAAAAACGCTGAAAGGTTTACAATCAGAAGTAGAGAGTATAAACCGTGTGGCGCTCTCAGTAGATTGTGTGATTTTTGGTTTTGATGAGAGTAAATTAAAAGTGTTGCTTATTCGTTCGGATCTAAAAAAATATCACAACCAATATTCACTTTTGGGCGACCTGGTAAAGCCGGAAGAAGATCTGGACGCGAGCGCTTACCGGATTTTAAAACAACGAACCGGTTTGAATGATCTGTACCTGGAGCAGGTGCACACTTTTGGGGAAGTAGGTCGCCATCCGGGTGGCAGAGTAGTTTCTGTCGCCTACTGTTCTTTAATAAATGCGCAACATCACCGCTTAAAAATTCTTGAAAACGAATTGCACTGGCATCCTGTCGATAGCGTAAGCGAATTACTATTTGATCACAAAAAAATCTTTGACATCTGCTATTCATGGCTGCAAAAAAGAGTGCAGGAGCATCCGTTGGGTTTTAGTTTATTACCCAACAAATTCTCGCTTCGGGAATTGCAAAATTTGTATGAAGCGATTTTAAATAAAAAACTGGACAGGAGAAATTTCAGGAAAAAATTCTTTGCTATGGATTTTTTGGTAGATATGGAAGAAGAAGAACAGAATGTACCACACCGCCCTGGAAGGCTTTATAAATTTGATTATGAAAAATATGAAAAGAATAAAAAAACGTGGAGCGGGATTGATTTTTAAGCAAAGAATTTCGCGGTATTAAACAATTTAAAATACAACTCATTGTCTTGTCGCTGACTGAAATGTTTTAAGAATGGAAGTGAGCTTCAATTTCCACATGCTTCTTCCCCCACCAAATTGTTTCTTAAATTTGGTAAATTAAAATCTTCGGACATGAGTATAAAAGAGCTTAAAATAAAAGCAATCGAAAAGATTAATTCTCTGGATGATGAAGAAACTTTGAAAGATATTATTAATCAATTGGACCAAAGATCAAATACGCCAGAAATAAAAGTTCAAAACCTTTCCCAACACTTTGAATCAATCAGCAAGCAATACAATGAAACTTTACAAAAGCTCGCAAAATGATTTTATTAGAGGATATATTACTTCTGCATAAACTATCGATTGACTCTTTTGGTGGTTCACATGGAATCAGGGATTCGGGATTATTAGAATCGGCAATTGCGAGGCCGTTTCAATCTTTTGACGGGCGGGATTTGTATCGATCTGTATTCGAAAAAGCCGCAGCCCTGGCTGAAAGTTTAATTATTAATCATCCGTTTGTGGATGGAAATAAGAGGACAGGCACCGTCGCCATGATTGCATTTTTACAAGAGAATAACCTGCAAATGACAATCGACCAGGAAGGCCTTTACAATTTTATTGTTTCCATTTCCACCGGCGAAATAAAATTTGAAGAAATTGTTGAATGGTTGATAGCAAATACAAAATAATTTTTCAAAAAGATCAACGAGAAGTTGTAACGACAGTTTGAAAAGGAATTTAAAAAAAAATAGTCGCCATACACTTCGAAATTTCCTGAAAACCTGCATCAGTAAAGCAACAAATAACGCTGATTCCTGTTTTCGATTTAGTAAATGATACGATCTGAAAGTAACACGTATTTTACTACATGAAACTTTTAAACAAAATACCAAACGAAATTGCTAAAAGCATTGGTGCTACACTTTGAAACGAACGATCGCCAGTAAGGCAACAAATATGCTGAAATCTTTTTTCGTATCGTTATTATGTGTTTAAAATAACACACTCATTTTGCATAAAAAATTTTCATGCTTCCCCATGTCATACTAAAGCAACTTATTTTTCCAATGCAGCAGTTACAGCCCTTTTGTTGTCTTCACAGTGATTGGATGATAATGATGCATTAAAAGATTCAAAAGGCCGCGTTTCTGCTCCTTTTTTTACAAATAAAATCGTTATTAAAAAAAATATATGGAAAAAGTATGAGAATTTAAAAATTTAGTATATAATTGTGTAATAATTACACATTATTTCCTGCTGTCCAAACAATAAATAAACAATCACATTTAAAATTTAAATTTTGCTCATGAGAAAATACATCTCAAAAAGCACAAAACCATTGAGTGTTTTGTTGGTTTTTATCCTCACGGCTTTTGTCGCACACGCACAAAATATAATTACCGGGAAGGTTACTGATTTAAAAAGCGGTTATGGAATACAAGGTGTAACCGTAAATGTAAAAGGCACCAAAAGATCGACGCAAACGGATGCAAATGGAAATTTTTCCATTACCGCTTCGCCCACTTCCACGTTGGTTTTTACTTCCACCGGTTACAATACAAAAGAAGTAGCGGTTGGTTCACAATCACATCTGAATATTTCTATGGAAATCTCAGTGGAAAAATTGAGTGATGTAGTAATTATTGGATATGGTACGGTGCAGAAAAAAGACCTTACCGGATCTATTTCTTCAGTAACCGCCAAAGATTTTCAAAAAGGTTCTATTACTTCGCCCGAGCAGTTAATTGCCGGTAAGGTAGCAGGTGTATCTATCACTTCCAACGGTGGACAACCCGGCGCCGGGAGTACAATTCGGATACGAGGGGGAGCTTCTTTAAGTGCCAGTAATGATCCATTGATCGTAATTGACGGAGTGCCTTTAAGTTCGGTTAATTTACAAGGAATTAATCCGGAAGATATCGCCAGTTTTTCTATTTTAAAAGACGCTGCTGCTACGGCCATCTACGGCTCCCGTGCTTCAAACGGGGTAATCATGATAACAACAAAGCGTGGCAAGGCAGGCAGGCCGGTGCTTTCTTTCAGTACTCAACTTTCAGCATCGAAGATATCGAAAGAGTTCCCGGTATTATCGGGCGACCAATTCAGAAAACTGGTGAATTCAATAGGTACTCCATCGCAAATTGCGGTAATGGGCAGTGCCAACACAGACTGGCAAAAAGAAATCTACCAGACTGCAATTACCTCCGATAATAATTTAAGTTACAGTGGAAGTTTGAAAAATATGCCCTACCGTATCGGAGGCGAATATCTTTCACAAACCGGCGTTTTAAAAACAGATCATCTCCAACGTACAGCGTTATCGGTTTCGCTAACTCCGAATTTATTTGACGATCATTTAAAAATTGATATTAATCTTCATGGCTCCAGTACCGATTCGCGTAATGCCAATACGGGAGCAATTGGTAATGCCGTTTCATTTGACCCTACTCAACCTGTGCATTCCGGCAAGGCAAATTTTGGTGGTTATTACGAATGGCTGACAAACGATACTACGCCGAACTCATTATCAAACAGAAATCCTGTGGCGCTTCTAAAACAGTACGATGCAGAAAATCACGCATTAAGAAGTTTTGGCAACATCCAGTTTGATTATAAATTTCACTTCTTACCTGAATTGCATGCTAATTTGAATTTAGGATATGACGTGGCAAAATATAATGGAACCACCGTTATCCCGGTTGATGCTGCACAGTCTTATAACAGCGTTCCCAAATTAAGAGGTCAGAATAATCAGTATTATAATAATTACAAAAATAAGGTCGGTGAATTTTATCTAAGTTATGTAAAAGATATCCAATCGATAAAGAGCAATATCAATGCGGTGGCTGGTTACGGGTATTATGATAACTATAGCCATAACAAAAATTTTCCATCGTTAAGTTACTCGAGAGATACCATTCCTTCAGGTTACAATCCAGCACAGCCGACTTCCTTCAGCGAGGTAACTTTGATATCTTATTACGGCAGGTTGATTTACACGTTCAACCAGAAATACATTTTAATGGGATCAATCAGAACAGATGGATCCTCCAGGTTTGGACCGCAATATCGTTGGGGTGTGTTCCCTTCCGGAGCATTTACCTGGAGAATAAAAGAGGAAAATTTTCTTAAAAATTCCAAAGGTGTATCAGATCTTAAACTACGGTTAAGCTATGGTATCACTGGAAACCAGGCAGGAATCGGATATTACAATTATTTGAATTACTACTCATTGAGCGGAAGCACATCGGAGGTAAATTTTGGAAACAATTTCTATAATACATGGAGTCCTTCTATTTATGCAAAGGATTTGCAATGGGAAACAACAGCAACCTCGGATGTCGGACTTGACTTTGGATTTTTAGACAACCGGATCTCAGGAAGCATCGATTATTATTACAAGAAAACAAGCAACCTTTTGGCAAATGTGTATGTTCCTTCACTGACTAACTTTGGTAACCAGTTAGTAAGAAATGTAGGTAATATGACAGATAAAGGAATTGATTTTACAATAAATGCTATTCCTGTTCGGCAAAAGAATATTTCATGGGAAGTAGGATTCAATGTTTCTTATAATTATTTTAATATAACCAATCTATCAGTATCGCAGGATTCTTTAGCAAAAGTTAACAGCAGTTATGCTGTTGGCGGTATCGCCGGAGGTACAGGAAATACGATTCAGCAAAACAGCGTCGGTTATAGCCCTAATACGTTTTATGTTTTACAGCAGCTATATGATGATAAAGGGAATCCGATAGAAGGAATGTATGTTGACCAAAACCGGGATGGTATTATCAATCAAAAAGACCTGGTACACTATAAGTCACCTTTTGCTCCCGTCACCTTCGGATTTAGCACCAGTTTCAGCTATAAGGAATGGACATTGAGCACGGTACTTCGTGCAAGTGTCGGAAACTATATGTACAATAACACTGCATCGAATCTTGCGGTTACAAGAAATGTATTGAATCCAACAAACTTTTTGCAAAATGCGCCTGCTGCAGTTTTAAACACTAATTTTTATAACAACCAGTTCTTCTCATCTTATTATGTGGAAAATGCTTCATTCCTGAAAATGGATAATATTGGAGTTAGCTATAACGTCGGGCACTTATCAAAAAATATTTCTTTACGTCTATCTGCAAATTGTCAGAATGTATTTACGATAACAAAATACACCGGATCAGATCCCGAAATATATGGAGGAATTGATAATGTACTTTATCCCCGCCCTCGAACTGTTACAATCGGAGCAAGCTTAAATTTTTAAACGAACAAAATACAAACAATATGAGAAGTGTTTCTTTTAAAATATCATTTTATTTGGTCATCATTACAGGAATATTAATCTCGTGTAACAAAGACCTGAATCGACTACCGGCTAATGCTGTTTTTGCAGATAGCGTTTATAGTACTCCTAATGGCTATAAGCTGGCGCTTGCCAATATTTATGGCGCTTACGAATTGACCGGAACTTCCGGCCCGGGCAGCTCCAGTATCGCAGGAGTCGATGCAGGAACGTCTGACTTTGTAAGATGTCTATGGAATGTCCAGGAACTGCCGACTGATGAGGCTGTTTGCGCTTGGGGTGACCCCGGTGTACCTGACTTTCATAATATGAGTTGGACAGCGACAAACCCGATTCTCATTGGATTATATGCAAGAAGCATGTATCAGATTACTCTGTGCAATGATTTTATAACACACTGCACGTCTGCAGCACTTGCGAGCCGGGGCATTACCGGTGGAGATACCGTTGCAATTTCTCAATACAAGGCTGAAGCAAGATTTTTACGTGCATTCCAATATGCAACGTTAATGGACGTATTTGCAAACCCCGCTTTCGGAACAGAAACAACGGAGGTTGGACCACTGTCTTTTCCGAAACAAATAAACAGAGCCGATTTGTTCAAATACGTCGAGTCTGAGCTATTATCCTGTGTGGGTTCTATGGCAGCTCCACATCAAAATCAATATGGACGTGCAGATCAGGCTGCTGTGTGGGCATTGCTTGCCCGCATTTACCTGAACGCAAAAGTTTATACAGGCACCGATAGAAATACCGACGCTATCACCTACTCGAGTAAAGTAATTAATGCCGGATACAGTCTTATGCCGTCTTATGCAAATTTATTCAAAGGAGATAACAACGTAAATAATCCTGAAACAATCCTCGCCATACCTTATGACGGCTTACTCACACAAAATTATGGAGGAACAACATTTTTGGTAAATAGCTCGTGCGCTAATTCTGAATACAAAGCCGGCAGTCCTGGTTATGCAATGAAAACCGCTGATTACGGAGTTCCTTCCGGAGGATGGGCGGGTAACAGAAGTACTGCAAATCTTCCTGCTCTGTTTCCAACACCAGATACTACAGTTGACAAACGGGCAATATTTTTGAATACACCCGGTGTAACTGCACAAATTTCCAATGTAGCACAATTCAATCAGGGAATACCTGTAAATAAATTTACCAATATTACTTCCAGCGGAGCGACAGCCGAACCAAGCGCAGGCGGCACCTTTTGTTCCACAGATTTTCCTTTATTTCGCTTAGCCGAACAATACCTGATATATGCTGAAGCAGTTCTTCGCGGAGGCTCAGGAGGTGACATGGCAACTGCTGTAGGGTACATTAATTTACTGAGGCAACGAGCCTATGGCAACGCAAGCGGGAATATCACAGCCTCCAGTCTGACGTTACCATTTATTTTGAATGAAAGAGGACGGGAGTTGTATTGGGAATGCTTCAGGCGCACTGATCTTATCAGGTTTGACCAGTTCACCAGCAGTAGTTATCTGTGGCCGTGGAAAGGAGGCGTTTCTAATGGCACCGGGGTGGATGCTCATTATAAGATCTACCCGCTTCCGATTACCGACCTGCAGGCCAATTCAAATTTAGTTCAAAATCCAGGCTATTAATTTTTTAAAAAAAATGAAAAATATTATGCAAAATTATTTAAATAAATTATCGGTGATTCTTGTAATCAGCCTGGTTGCTTTTTCCGCTTGCAAAAAAGACGCAACCAATGTCTTATTTAAGGGCGGTACCGCACCGGTATTAACCAGCTCATTGACTGATTCTATACCATTGATGTTTACCAACGCAAGCAATCCAGCTATAACTTTTAACTGGACAAATCCAAATTATCAATTCAGTAATGGGATAAGTTCTTTAAATGTTACGTATAATCTTCAATTTGATACAGTAGGAGCAAACTTCACTTCTCCAAAAATGCAGACTGTGCAAATAAGTCCGGGATTAAGCAAAACTTTTACAGTAAATGAGTTAAATAGCATTCTTGGCAACGGGCTTCAACTGGACACATCTCACACTCACAACGTGGAAGTGAGAGTTGTTTCTTTCCTTGCTCCATATACTTCCGGTTCTCCAAACCTGGTTTCCCTTTCATCAAACTCTCTAAAATACAAAGTGAAACCATTTGCACCGCCGCCAGTAGTAACACCACCTGATCCATCCGCTGTGTTAGTATTAGTAGGAGGAGATGCAAAACTTGGTGGCTGGAGCAATCCGGTACCAGCATCACAACAATTCACCAGAGTGAGCGCAACGGATTACCAATTGAAAATTGAACTTTCAGGAGGCGACCCGACAAATGGGAGCGATCAGTACCTTATTTTGCCTGTCAATGGTAGCTGGAGCCATAAATATGCCTGCAAAAAAACTTCTGATCAACCATTTTCCGGCGGTTCGTTCGGCCTTGATTTAAGCGATAATTTTCCCGGTCCGACAGCGCCCGGCGTATATTTATTTGATCTTAATTTTCAAACAGGAATATTGACCGTTACCAAACAATAATTCAAAATAGATTTAAAACAATTGATATGCATAAAAATTTAAACCTGCTTTTGGCCTTTGCAGCAATGGTTTTCATGATGGCAGCCTGTAAAAAACTGGCGGAGTTGCCAAACAACTTTTACCCCAATGGAACGGCCGTAACGTTGTCCGGCTCCGTAAATACCATCGCTTCAAAGCCTGCAGATTCAACAAATACAGTGCTTACACTCAACTGGACAAATCCTAAATACGCTCAGGATACTTCTTTGTATAAATATGTTGTGGAAATAGATTCTACAGGTAAAAACTTTGCAAAAGAATATACATTAACCGAAAACGGTGCAAGAGAAACAACCTTTTCCGGCAAACAATTTAATGATATCCTGGCTGGATTAGGAATAGCCGCCGGAACAGAATCGAGCGTCGATATCAGGCTAACGTCTTCCTATGGAAACAATAACGAGACGTATCATTCAAACGTGCTCACAATTAAAACTACTCCCTACATTGTGCCCATTACTGTAACTCCTTCAAGCACGAATCCATTGACCTTGCTCATTACAAATGCATCAAACAGTGCAGTCGTCTTCAACTGGAACGCAACGCAATACGGCACCTTCCCTTTTACTTATGCGATTCAAATAGATACCGCCGGAGGAAAATTCACTAATCCACAAGTAATTTCAGCAGGCAATAATCTAAGCAAAGATATTAGCGTAGGCGATTTAAATACTGCCGCTTTATTAGCCGGCGTTGCAGCTAATGCAACCAATAATTTACAGATCAGGGTTGTTGCGTATCAAGGGGCGAATACTGTTCCTACGGTCATATCTAATGTGGTTAATTTGAAAGTAACCACTTATCTTCCTTTTATGTACTTATGGGTGCCGGGAGATTACCAGGGCTGGAACCCATCCACCGCACCACAGTTAGGCGCAACTGTACCGGATTTGTTGAATTATGAGGGTTATGTAAATGTTCCTGCAGGTGGAAGTTTTGAATTTAAAATGACGAATGAGCCGGATTGGAATCATATCGCCTATGGTGGCGACGCCACCACTTTAAGCACTTCTGGTGGAAATTTAAAATGGCCGGATGGTGCAGGGTATTATTATGTAAAAGCAAATCCTACTGCGTTAACCTGGTCAGCTACAAAAACAACATGGGCCATCATCGGCGACGCTACTCCGGGAGGCTGGGGTTCAGATACACCAATGACTTATGACCCGGTAAATAATGTTTGGGTGATCAACTCTGTCGCATTAAGTGCAAACAGCCTCAAATTTAGAGCGAATAACGCTTGGGATATTAATTTAGGCGGCAATCTTAACAAGTTGTCCTATGGTGGAGATAACATTCCCATTAGCTCGGCTGGCAACTATAAAATTGTGTTAGATCTTAGTCATCCATTGAAATATACAGCAACATTGACTAAATTATAATTGAAAGAAATTTTTCTAAAACTGCCTCCAAAAAGAGGCAGTTTTTTTATGCGCGATAATTACAACGCAAAAAACAAATTCAGCCTATTTATTGGTTTGCTGTATTATTAATTAAATAAAAGTCGGCATCTAAGTTTTAATCAAATTTTCTTTTTAAATTTTTTCATATCGTTTTAGCTATTACATCGGTTCTTAAAATATTTATTTTAACCTTTGTTTTAAACCCTTCACCACTTCACTTCTACTAAATTGAAAAACATGTTTAGAAAAATTACAGGTATGACCCTTGCTTTTATCTCCATTTTTTTTTCTGGATTTTCACAAAACCAACATGTTTCAAATAAGAAGGAACCGGCTGAAGTGGTCCTCACTCCCTATAAAACGACACTTCTGGCTGATGGAAAAGATGAAGCAATTATTAAAGTAACAATTACAGATAAAGCAGGAAATACCATTCCGGATGCTGATAATCTTATTCAATTTTTTGTAAACGGTGATGCAAGAATTATCCGTATTGAAAAGGGCGATTCTGGAGACACAAAAGTGACTACAGTTTCAGAACAAAATGCAACGCAAACTTCTTTTAATGGAACATGCCGTGTCGTTTTAGAGGCAGGAAAAATACCTGGTCATATCAAATTTAAAGCAACTTCAAAAGGCCTGTGGGATGGAAGTACAGACATTATCACGGTGAAGCCAG
>JAICYZ010000402.1 GCA_025933935.1 Chitinophagaceae bacterium | reverse complement strand
TATAACTGTCCTTATTGTCAGCGGGCGACATTTTGCTTGTGTATGTCGCTAATTGTTGATTAAAATTATCAACAGAAATACCCGGAGGCAACAGAACGTAACAACCAAAATCACGTGCTGTTGCATTCCAATCGGGCTGCTGGAATCCGTAATTTTTATCTCCGGTAAAATCTGTTCCATAAGCAACAACGAATTTTAGTTGGAAATCAGTATTTGGTGGTATGGTTGCCAGGATGCCGGAAACTTTTAACAGAGTTGCAGGAAACTGAAATAATCCGGCACCGATACTATAATATCCTGTTATTTTAATGGTTTTGCCCATTGCTAATTTCCAGTCACCAAAATATTTTTGGGCAATCTCTTTTGTAAGCAACACATTATTCGGTTCTTTTAATGATTCATACGAACCGGCAAGCAGTGGGAAGTCAAACATTTTAAAGAATGAAGGGGAAGTGTAAAATACACCACGCTCCTCTTTAAAATTCTTTACAGGCGTTCCATTATCGTCAAGTACCTGAAACTCATCATTATGGCTTGCATAGACGGGAGTTACTTGTTCTATTTCAGGAAACTGTGATTTCAAACTTACCGGCATCGGAAAAGGAACATTTTTCGCATAAGTAATATTCCCCGCATCTGCATGGTGAGACTCAGTTAACACGCGATAGATGCGGTCTTTCTTTGAATGAAAATTATCGAAGCTTGTTTGAAATTGTATGATGATAAAAATGATCATAGAAACAGCAATACCAACAGCGAGTCCTGCGATGTTGATAACAGTGTAATTCCTGTTACGGGATAAACTTCTGAATGCGGTTTTAAAATAATTTCTGATCACGATTTTTCAGATTAATGATGACTCTTTTTATTTATGATCCCTAAAAAACTACACCATTTATTTAATGATTATTTATCAATAAATAATGAAGTATAAAAAAAATGCTTGTGTTCGGTAATGATACAGGTAGTGTTTCATTTTGATACAGGTGTTAATTAGCAGATTAGCCAGGTGAAAATGTGAAATTTGAAAATGTCAATGTGAAAATGGCAGGCTTCAATCAGTGGCCTTGCTTCGGCGCATCCTCTAATGTATGAAAATATGTTTCATCTGCCAGAGCCATGGAATCATATTTCAGTAAGTTCATTTACTTTTTGTTTCGCAACAGCTGAAATAGTAAAATGGGCAATATCGGTCAAAGGCACTGCTTAAAAATACGCCGCGTTTATCACCCCTGCGGGATCAAATTCTTTTTTATTGAGGATAGGTTTTTGATTATTCTTTACTCCCAAATATACAAGCCTTGCTGCTGTAACAATAAGAGTTCCCGGATCGGCAGAAATAGCAAAACTCAAAATCTTTGGCGGGATTTCCGTGTCCGAGTAAGGAATTTCAATCGTTTGCGACGCAAATCCCGCAGCTACTCCTTTTGCAGGTTTCACACCCGCAACGGCTATGACCAGGTGAACTGACACCGTACCTGCAGGCGCTGAAATATTTCTCACAGGGTTAAAACCTGCTATCCTTATTTCAACGCCTGTGGATGTAAAGTTTACCGAAAATTGAACCTTGAAACGTTCATTGAAAGTGTCTTCTTTAGTAAAAGCAAAATTGGTCAGATAAGGTACCGGTTCACAAGGCTGTAAGGTATTAACATCCGATTGCCCAAGCCATTTCGCAAAAGCACCTGAGAACCGGCTTTGCATACTTCTGTCCCTAGGATTGGGCATAGCATTGATTAGCCCTGCCCGTAAAATCTTTCCCGTCCTGGCAGCAATACCGAAATTGATACTTCTCTTTTTGGTGGCCACTGTCTGTTTGATATGTGATCTTTTAATGCGCGCGCACGCCTTGCCCATCCGCCTGTAGAACACCATATTCCCGAAGGTGCCGCTTACAAATACATCATCTATTCTTGCCATAGTAGTTTCATTTATGATTGGTTAAGGTTTTCTTCTTATTTCATTGTATCCCTCATCATTTCCACTGCGTTAACTAACGCAGTAATAAGGCTGTGGAAGTATAGTATTAACGAAGTAAATACGGTTTTAGTATAGAGGAGAGTTATTTGATCGTGAAGGCTTAATTTGATCTTGCGGACGCCTTACTTCCTGACAACTCTGTACATCATTTCAATCTCTTGCAGAATCTCCTTTTCAAATTCCGTGAAACCCTGTTTGAGCACAATAATCTGGTTGGCAAAAGCCGCTCATCCAAGGTACCATAACTGAATCGCGAAGGGCAAAAGGTAATATTGGGCACCTGCAGTAACAAAAAAAACCGCGTCTTCCACCGGACTCTTAATGGGCACGCCGCCTACCAGGTATTGCAGCGAAAGTTGGTAATAATTGCCCTTGTCTTTCAACTCAAATTGTAATTACGGGCGCTCAGTTTGAGATGGTAATGGATTCCCATTTTCATCCTTGTGATCTGTTACTGCCTGCGGAAACATTTCCCCGAAACAACCACAAAGAAGAAAAGCTTTTTCAATTGTTACAAAAGGCG
>JAICYZ010000409.1 GCA_025933935.1 Chitinophagaceae bacterium | reverse complement strand
TCTCTTGATGGTGATGAAGAAACGCACAACAGGATCAGGAATATTCCCGGCGCGTTCCAAAAAATGAAAGAAGGAATTGCAGCGATAAAAAGATTAAATCCTGATTTTAAAATTTGCGGCCGAACCGTTATTCATCAATTAAATTTTCGCAAGTGGCCATCGATTATTGCTGCTGCAAAAGAAATAGGCCTGCAACAAATCAGTTTTTTGCCTGCTGATGTAAGCAGCCAGGCATTTAACCGGGAATTGACATGGGTCGAAAAACGTCAACATGAAATTCTTTTATCTAAGGATGATTTACCTGATCTTGAAAAAATCATTGAGAACTTATTGATCACCAACTCAATTGATTTTGAAAACAAATTTATTGCGGAGTCACCAGAAAAAATCAGGAAGATATACAGCTATTATGCAGCCTTTTATGGCTTGAATGATTTTCCTTTTAAACGCTGTAATGCTCCGTGGGTATCTACTGTGATAGAAGCAGATGGAAATGTGAGACCTTGTTTTTTTCATCCATCTTACGGAAATATCAGGCAGCAATCTTTAGACAAAATATTAAATAGTGACAAAGCTATTGACTTCAGAAAAAACCTTGATATGGACAAGAACGAAATTTGTAAAAAATGTGTTTGTTATCTCAATCTTGCTCCGCGGACAAGGTTGTAAAAATGTTTTTTGTAAATGAATCATATACTTTTTTCTCATTCTTATTTTCTTCGTTTCGACCCTAAACAATGGTCGATTGGACAACCATATGCGCCACTGGGTACTTTATATGCAGCTTCGTTTATGCGACAAAATGGTTATCCTGTTTCATTTTTTGATACCATGTTTTCTCATTCGGCGGAAGAGATCGTTCCGATAATTGACGAAATAAAGCCAGCATTTTTTGTGATCTATGATGATGGATTTAATTATCTCACGAAGATGTGTCTGACGAACATGAGAGAAGCTGCTTTCCGGATGATTCATTATGCGAAAGAAAGAGGTTGTATTGTTATTGTTTCAAGTTCTGATTCGAGCGATCGATATGCGATGTACCTCAATGAAGGTGCAGATTTTGTTTTAATTGGAGAAGCGGACATTACTTTATTAAAACTGATCAATTCGATCCAGCGAAATGAAACTGATTTTTCAAATGTGCAGGGACTTGCATTTAAAAAAAATGATTCAATTATCACAACGGCAAAAAGAAGCGTAATAAAAGATCTGGATGAACTTCCATATCCTGCCTGGGATTTGATTAACATGAAGCCATACCGCAAATCGTGGATGAACCATGCCGGCTATTTTTCAATGAATATGGCAACAACCAGGGGATGTCCTTTTAAATGCAACTGGTGTGCAAAACCGATTTACGGCAATCGTTATAATTCCCGTTCGCCGGAAAATGTAGTGAACGAACTAATAATGCTAAAAGCTAAATTTCGTTTTGATCACATTTGGTTTTGTGATGACATCTTTGGCCTGAAGCCCGGATGGATTAAGGAGTTTGCTGATTTGATTGAAAAAGAAAACCTGTCATTTAAATTTAAAATGCAGGGAAGAGTTGATCTCTTATTAAAAGAGAATACCATCAAAGACCTGGCGCGGGCGGGATGCGAAAATATCTGGATGGGTGCAGAAAGCGGCTCACAAAAAATTCTGGATGCGATGGATAAAGGAACCAATGTTCAACAGATCTATGACGCAACGCGTTTATTAAAAAAGAACGGAATTAAACCGTCATTTTTTATTCAATTCGGTTATCCAGGAGAAACGTATGATGACATCAAAAAAACGATTGCAATGATCAATACGTTATTGCCTTTTGAAATTGGTATTTCCGTTTCTTATCCTTTGCCGGGAACAGTTTTTTTTGAAAAAGTAAAATCCCAATTGAATCAAAAGACCAACTGGACAGATTCGAATGAAATGGCTTTACTATTTCATAATAATTATCAACCGGCTTTTTATAAACAGCTTCATGCTTATGTTCATAAAAGTTACCGGAAGCATTTATCGTTTGAAAATTTAAAACAACTTTTTTCTAATCCTTTGAAAATTAATTTTTTGACATTCAGGAAAGCCATATCTGGCATCTATTATGTTCCAGCCACTTTTTTTGAAAAGATGAAATTATTGCAGTTGCAAAAATAATTATGAAACCGGTTGCTAAAAATATAAATGAAACCCTTGTTGTCGCCGCATTTACACAGCAGGCAAACAAATTTGATGAATTATATTCCGGCAATACGATTATCAAATACAAAAGAAAAAGAGTGCGAGAACATCTTTCAAAAATTATTGCTCCAGGCCAACATATTTTAGAATTGAACAGCGGCACGGGAGAGGATGCGATCTGGCTGGGGCAGCATAGTTGTAAAGTTCATGCAACAGACATTTCTATCGGGATGCAAAAAGTGC
>JAICYZ010000260.1 GCA_025933935.1 Chitinophagaceae bacterium | reverse complement strand
TTTTCAGATAATGACTGCCGGCAGCGGAATCGTTCATACGGAAACCATCGAAAAGAAGGCGAAAATGAGGCTGTTGCAATTATGGTTAAATCTTCCAAAGAAAGACAGGGCTGCGGCCCCGCGGCTTCAGCACTTATCTTTTGAAGATGCGCCTGTGTTATCTGAAAACGGTGTCTTCATTAAATTGTACAGTGGTTCGTTAGCAGGTCTTATCTCGCCTATTCAAAATTACACGCCGCTTATTCTGGCTGATATTACTATGGAAGCCGGCGCAGGCACGGTTCTGCAGATTCCCGCAAACTATAATACTTTCCTCTATATACTTAGTGGTGACGTAAAAGTTGGCGAGGATAAGAAACTATTAAATACCAGCCAGGCAGGATGGCTCGATTTGTCTGATGAAGCTGCGCTAAGCGACCTGCAAGTAAGTGTGGGTGAAGAAGGAACCCGTTTCATTCTTTATGCCGCAAAACCTACCGGCGATAACATTGTTTCTCACGGGCCATTTATTGCCGACAGTTCAGAAGACATTCAAAGGCTGTACCGCGAATACCGGCAGGGTAATATGAAACACATTTCAACAGTCGTTGGGGAATAGTAAATGAACAAATAATACAGATTTATATTCAAGGCAGAAAAAATAAGGACTGGAGATCCGTGAACTAACCTGGAGCATAAGAGTCGGGTTAGATTTGTTTTCTTTTTACTATCCGGCTGTTTCAGTGACCTTGCGATAATCAAACGGAAGCCAGATATAAAAAGTAGAACCTTTGCCTACACTGCTTTCAAACCATATCTTTCCGTGGTGCCTTTTAATAATTTCCTCACAGATATAGAGCCCAATTCCCATACCGGGGTACGTTGACTGGTTATTGCTGTTGACACGATAAAACTGCTCAAAAATGTGGCTTTTATCTTCCAATGGAATACCAATTCCAAAATCCTTTACAGATAATTGAACGCCATCTTTCTGTATCTCGTGAGTAACAATTACTTCGTTGCCCGTGGAATATTTTATCGCATTGGTAATAAGATTATTCACAACCTGCGCAATTTTATCCGTATCGCCATAAAAAATAGCCTGTTCCTTCCCGGCATGATAGATAATACGACGGCCGGGATTTATTTTCTGCATGTCGTCAACTGTTTCTTTCACCAGGGCGATAAAGTCATAAGAAGCCTCTGTATATAATAATTTACCTTTTTCAACCCTGATGTTGTCAAGAAGATCTGATATAAGTGTGGTAAGTTTATTTACCTGCCTTCCTAATTTCTTCTGGATTTCAGTAATCGTTTCATCACCCTTTTCCTGGAGCATCATTAAGGCTATATCATTATAGGCCTTAATGGTAGTTACCGGTGTTTTAAGTTCATGACTCGCCATTGAAAGGAATGCATCTTTTCGCTGCCGTTCTTTTATTATAAAATCAATATCGGTAAAAGAGCCTACCCATTTAATAATTTTATGGTTACTATCATAAATCGGCTCTCCTACTACCGTATGCCATCTGTATTCGCCGGTCTTACTTTTAATCCGGACTTCCCCTTCATACACATCGCCGAGGGCAATGCTTTTTTTCCATAATCCAACGATATTTTCATAATCTTCCGGATGAACGACAGATTGCCATTTTTCCATTGTATCGCAATGAATACCGCAGTATTCTGTCCACCTTTTTGACACGAATTCATGCTTACCATTACCATCAGTCATCCAAACCAATTGAGGGAGGCTTTCCGCTAATGAGCGAAAACGCCTTTCACTTTCTTCTAATTTTTCCTGCGATTTTTTTCGCTCTATGAGGTCAGCAGCCTGGCGTGCCAAAACATCAAACAACTGCAGCTCTCTTTCTGAGGGTTGATGTGGTTTGGACCAATGGGTAGAGATCATTCCAACAACATTTCCGGCCCGTGAAATCAGGGGTGTGGACTGAACAGCCCTCATCCCCGACAAAAGGGAGAAGTGCAGATCTTCCGTTCCGGCCATTACCTCGTCCTCGTTGATATCCGGAATGATGATCCGCTGGTGATTCATTAATGCCATTCCGCAACTGCTTTTTGAGTCGGTATTTACCCATTCCCAGAATGCGGCCGCATCGGGATGAAATCCTTTATATGCCAGCAATTGCAGTTGGTTTTTTTCCGGGTGATACATCTGTATACTTCCCATATCCGACCGCATCAGCTCAACTGCGGCATTAACAACCTGCCCATACAGATCGGTAACGTTTTCTTCCTGGATCAACAATGTACTCAGTCCCTGTAATTTTTTAGTGCCTTCCAATTCATCACTGAGTCGCTCTTCGCTTTCACGCAAGGCTATTTCCGCCTGCTTAATATTCGAGATATCCTGGAAAATATTGATCGCTCCTTTTATCTTTCCTTCTTCATCAAATAAAGGATCAATATTTACGGCTGCGTAGAATTTTTCTCCATCAGGCCTTTGCACCAAAGCTTCTACGTTGCGAAATGCCTGCCCGGTTTTTAAAGCGATTGCCATAGGCGTGCGATTCGGAGGAATAAATGTGCCGTCAATATCCCATAGTTTATAGCAGGCGCAAAATTGCAAAGATTTATCTTCCAGATCCGGAGTATAACCCCAAAGTTTCCTGGCCACTTCATTATAAAATAAAATTCTTCCTGCGGCATTACAGGTATACACAGCCACTGGAAGTGAAGTAACCAGTTCCCGGTATTTCTTCTCACTTTCTTCTATTTTTTTACGGGTTTCTGCAAGCACTTCAACCCGCTTCCGTTCTTCTTCTACTGAATGCATATTGTTCATTTCAAGCAGGATCTGATCTGTGGCCAATTCAATAAAAGACTGGTAAACGGAATCAAATTGCCGGTAAGGATTTAACCCGATGGTAAGAACAGCATTTGGATAATTCTCATTTGAAAGGCAAAAAGGAATATGCAATATTTGCTCCGGCACTATATCCCAAAAGCCCATAGGAAGTTTAGGTCTTCTTCCTTTATTAAAAGACAGAACAACCTCATTATTTACGATAGCCTTGCAAATATTCCACGTATTATTATTGGGTTCCTTTATATTGATAATTTGAGGCAGGTAATTATAGTGAGCTTCGTTGCCTGCGGTTGCTACCATCTTTGCTTCATGACCTTCTATTTTATAAAAGCAGGCAAATGGAAAATCCTTATTATTTTCTGCTAATATTTCGGCGGTTTTTGTATAAATATCTGTGAGGTTTTTTCCATTTAAAGAAATTTTTCCCAGTTTGCCCAGTGTTTCCAAAGCTCTGTCGTTGATTACCCGTGAGGTATCGTCGGTGTTAGCACAAAACATACCGGCAGTAGCGCCATCGGCCCCTGGTATTGGCGTGTAGGAAAAAGTATAATAAGTTTCTTCAGAATAACCATTTCGGTCCATTATCAGCAACTGTGATTCTGAATAAGTTCCCTCATCCTCTTCCATTACTTTTTTCAATAGCGGATGGATGTCATGCCAGATGTCTTTCCAGACTACCGAAGCCGGTTGCCCTAAGGCTTCGGGATGTTTTCCACCAACAATAGATTTGTAGGGGTCGTTGTATAATTTAATAAGGTCTTTCCCCCAGCCGATCCAGATAGGTTGACGCGAAGAAAGCATGATGCGGACGCAGGTTTTCAGGCTTTGATCCCAGCTTTTTGGATTGCCAAGAGGCGTGCTTTCCCAATCGAAATCACGGATTCGTTCCCCCATCTCACCACCCCCCGATAAAAAAACAGGAACTTTGCGTTTTGTAGCAAAACTCATTTTTAAACAGATTAGAATTAAAGATATAAAATTTAAATAATCCTCGCTTTTTTCTTTCTAACTCTGAATAAAGAGCTGGAATTCATCCCGTATCACGCTTCTTTTTGTTCATAAATTACGTAATACTTTCACGATTTCAAATGAAAAAATCGCCACTATAGAGGAGTAAACGGATAAATAATTAAAAATTTGATTCCAGCGCCGGACACCTCATTTCGATTTCCAGATTTTTCCATCTTCTTTTATATTCCATGTGCCGTAATCGCTATCATAGCGTATCAGGAAGCCCAAGGGATTTACGCTGATCTTACAATTCTTTTGATGTAATTTCCGGTTATAACGGCGGTTGCGGGAAAAGAACTTCTTCTGATCGTAATACAATTGGCGCAGCTTCCACTTTATGGCTTCTTCTTCTTTATAATTGAAAGCAACTTTCGTTCCGGCGGGCTCGTTAGTAAACTGCAGATAGCCCCAGGTTTCAGGCTGATGCATATTTATTTTTCCCTGCTCTGACCATACCCAGTTGTATTCAGGATAGGCTTTTCCTGTTTCCGGGTTTATTTTTTTCTGATAGCCTTGTCCATTTTTTTCTGTCTGCCAGTTAACCCGACTGAAATTGATTCGCCACTGATCACCATCTGCTGGCTTTCTTCTACGTGGTACCGCTTCAGCAAGACTTTGCAATGGAAAAGCCAATTCCACATCCCAATATTGATCGGTATCGGAAGGATTGTTTAACGTTCCTTCGATATGTGTTGCTGATTGCAATCCCGCTATATTCCAGCCGCTTATAGGAAGACCGCCATCGCGGTAAGGCTTTGTGAGAAGGAGATCCCACCCGGTATTCCGCGCATTTATTTCAAATTCATAATAAAGATGTGTATCGCCATCGGGATCCATAAAAACTTCAAAATCATTTTCCTGGAAAATGATGGTGTCGCGCTGAGTGAGCGTAGCCCAAATATCCTTTTCCTCCAGGCGGGCAAACACGTACAAATAATTTTTATCCCAAAGCATTTTCACCCTCGTATCCTGCAAGGGCTGTGGCCGGGTGTGGCCTTCGATATCTACGAAATCTTCTGTCCATTCCTGTTGTTGCCAATCGGGTTCATTCATCAAGCCATCGATGGTTATTGTACCTGTTGCTTTGTGGCAAATGTATTTCCGGGGGTTAAAAACAAAATTTTCATACTGTTGTGCAGATGCCTTTGTTGTATAGCAGAGGTATAGAAAGATAAACAGTATCAAAGATTTCATGCGTCGAAATTATGGTAACGGTTTGTTTTAAAAATGAAAGTCCGTTTACACAATTTTTGAAATGATTTTCAAAATTCCGGATTATAAAGCGACTACAGAGGCATGAAGTTGCTTGTCTTTTTCCCATATACAAATGGCATGTTCATCGTCCAGCGCTTTTAAAACAGGAAGACTTCCATTTCCAATTACTTTCTTTTTTCCGCCTGCTTTCATGCAAATCACTTTTTCGTCATCTGTCCAGGCATACATATTTATATTATTGACTGCCGATATGGTACAATTTCTACCTTCGCCTATCTTAACTTCAGGAAC
>JAICYZ010000303.1 GCA_025933935.1 Chitinophagaceae bacterium | reverse complement strand
TCAGGCATTTCAGACGATCTGATTTCAAGGGCGGCTGATGTAATATTAAAAGAACGAAGAAAATTAATTTGCGTGGTAAGGGAAACTCCTTATAATTTGATTCATCTGAACAACATGAAAAGTATTACACGCGCCGGAGGAATTATTTGCCCGGCATCACCTTCTTTTTACAGCAAACCAAAAACAATAGAAGAAGCGGTTTCAACGGTAATAGACAGGGTCATTCATTTGGCAGGTTTACAAATTGATTCATTCAAATGGCAGGAATAAAAAAGCACTTCGAAAGAAGCGCCTTTTTAAACAAATGAAAATATTTATCTTAAATCCACTACTTCTACATTTGGATATTTTTTAGCATCAAAAACAAATAACGATTCTGGAAGATTGGTATTTGTTTTCATTCCGGTAATCGTATAAATATAGCGGTTACCATTTTTTTCAAACACTTTTGTTGAAACGATATTTTTTGAAGCTTTATCTATATTAACAACTACTTTATAAAAAGTTTTTGTTTTATCTACCGGTGTCAATTCAATTTCCTGGATTGTTTTTTTACCTTGTTTTGTTTCCCCATTCAATTTGTATAAAAAGTCTTTATCATAAAAATTGGTAAACATTTTTTGAGGAGTAATCGTATTTGAAGAAGGATCAAATTTGGTAATCTGTACTTCATTTGCTGATTTATCATAAGTCCAGATATTATTTCCGTCGCTGTAGATTTCCTGGCCTGAAATATTTACCCTGTATTTTGAGCCATTCATATAGACTGTACCTTTTTTTGTTCCTTCCACTTTTCCATTTGCATCTGTGACGCTCAAAGTAAAATCAGCATCAACAGATTTATAAGTTTTAAATTTTGCACTTACATTATCAAGGATTGCTTTTGCAGCAGCATCGCTTTTTCCAAGCGAATTATTTTGAGCGAAAACTGCCGAACTACAAATCATAAGAAAACAGAAGTATAATATTTTCATCAGTGTAATTTAAGGGTTAAAGATACATTTATAGATATTATTTAATGATTTGGGTTTAATAGATTGTGTAAAACAAATGATAAAACAATTCAGTAAAGAAACAAATAAGCTGAAATTATATTCATTGCGCACTATTGATGATTTTCATATCGTTGTCAATGCTCAGCGAAATTGCCTTTTCAGGCGTAATCAACATTCACCCTTCAACTTTTAATGCTGAAGCTTCAACGTTAACTGGCTCATTTTTCAGGAGATTCATTTTACTAAATTCCTTTGCTGCTTTTATAAAATGAACAAAAAGTGGTTGAGGATTTTCAACGGTACTTTTCAATTCAGGGTGATATTGTACACCAATAAAATAAGGATGATGGGTCAATTCCATAATTTCTACCAATCCGCTTTGAGGATTGATACCACTGGCAATCATTCCGGCATCTTCAAATTGTTTTAAATATTTATTGTTGAATTCCCACCGATGACGATGGCGTTCATGAATTTCTTTTTTCCCATAAATAGAATAAGCAAGTGTATTTTCTTTGATTACACATGGATAAGAACCGAGCCGCATGGTTCCTCCTTTCATGGTAATTTTCTTCTGTTCTTCCATCATATCAATGACCGGATCAGGCGTATCAGGATTCATCTCTGTAGAATCGGCGTCTTTGATTCCCAATACATTCCGGGCAAATTCAATTGCAGCCATTTGCATGCCGAGGCATATTCCAAAAAAAGGCAAATTATTTTCACGCGCATATTTCACCGCAATTATTTTTCCTTCCACACCTCTGAAACCAAAGCCTGGAGCCACTAATAAGCCATCCAGCCCGAGCAGTTTTTCATTTACATTTTCTTCATCAATATATTCACTATGAACATTTACTACCTGTACTTTGCAATCATTCATGGCACCGGCATGAATAAAAGATTCAAGAATCGATTTATACGCGTCTTGCAATTCAATATATTTTCCGATAAGGCCAATGGTTACTTTTTTTGACGGATGTTTTACTTTTTCTAAAAATTCGCGCCATTTATGCAAATCCGGTTCGTTGTAATTGGTAATATTTAATTTTTTCAACACGATCAAATCCAGTTTTTCACGAAGCATGGCGATTGGAACTTCATAAATAGTGGATGCATCAGCTGCTTCGATCACAGAATCTACTTTTACATTACAAAAAAGGGCAACTTTTCTTTTCAAATCATCTGTAAGCGGCCGTTCCGTGCGACATACCAATATGTCAGGATGCACACCATTTTCGCTCATCAATTTGACACTATGTTGTGTAGGTTTTGTTTTTAACTCTTTTGCTGCTTTCAGGTAAGGAATTAAAGTAAGATGTACAACAAGGCAATCTTCCACCGGCAATTCCCACTGAATTTGCCTCACAGCTTCTATAAAGGGAAGGCTTTCAATATCACCAACCGTTCCGCCGATTTCTGTGAGAATAATATCATACTCATTTTTTTCACCAAGAAGCATCATGCGCCGCTTAATTTCATCGGTAATATGCGGAACAACCTGCACCGTTTTTCCCAAATAATCTCCTTCTCTTTCCCGGTTGATGACCGTTTGATAAATCCTTCCGGTAGTTACATTATTGGCCTGGCTGGTATTTATATTCAGAAAGCGTTCGTAGTGACCGAGATCGAGATCGGTTTCCGCGCCATCTTCGGTTACAAAACATTCCCCGTGTTCGTAAGGATTTAATGTTCCGGGATCTACATTAATATAAGGGTCGAATTTTTGAATAGTTACACGCAAACCTCTTGCCTGTAACAGCTTTGCCAGCGAAGCAGCAATAATTCCTTTGCCCAGTGAAGAACTTACGCCGCCGGTGACGAAAATGTATTTAGCCATTGTAATCTTTATTAAAAAATAAAACGCCCATCAAAACAAAATCTTTGTTGTGGTGAACGACTATGTAAAAAATGACCGCGGAAAGGGAAATGAAACAAAAAAAATCCGTGAGGTCATGCAAACTTACGGCTAATATTTTAGCCGAAAAAGTAATGAGGATAATTTTATGGAAAAAGCTGGAAAATCAGCAAAAACTTTATTTAAATTAAAAAAAACATATAACACAAATTCCAGGTATTTGTTTATTTCCTGAACAATTACCTGGAATTTCGTTTATTTTTTTAGAAAATGATCTTTTGCAACAAACCAATAAATAATGCATTTTCTATTTTACTAAAAATGTAATTTAAACATCTATAGATCCCATCACTTTTTTCATAAAACTATTCAACGCATCTTTTTCTGAAAGACCACCTCCGATCAACTGATGCACTTCGAGCGCACCACACATATTAGAGATCAGTTCTCCTATTACATTCAAATCTTCTTCTTTTAAAGTTGCTGCTTCTGAAGTGGCTTCCAAAACTTTTATTGCTGTTTCAATTTCTTCTGCCGAAGAAGTTCTTTGTATTTGTTTAATTACCGGTAATTTCATTGATCAGGTTTTTTAAAGGTTCTTCTTTGTTTGTTTGCACCTGGTTTACTAATGCTCCGTTTTTAAATACGGCAAATGTTGGGAGGTTTTTTACGCTGGCGAATTTGCGGCTTGCCGGAAATTTCTCTGCATCTGCGATCACAAAAGTTACCCCTTCATTTTCTGTCGAAAGCCTTTTAAACTTTGGTTTCATCAGCCTGCAGTTGCCACACCAGCCTGCAGAATATTGAACAATTACATCTGAATTTTTATTTAAAACTTCCTGCAAATTATCTTCCTGTAATTCAATCAACATGATATTTATTGCTTTTAAAATTATTAATTATGAACGCTTGCCTGGCTCAGATAATGGGAGACTCCTTCTTTCGTTGCTTCCATTGCTTCTTCCCCTTCTTCCCAGTTTGCAGGACAAACTTCTCCATATTTTTCTACATGAATTTGCGCGTCTATCAAACGAATGTATTCGTCAATATTTCTTCCCAGCGGCAGATCATTCACAGAAGCATGCCTTACAATTCCTTCTTTATCGATCAAAAAAGTACCGCGGTACGCAACCGGGATTCCTTCAAACGACCAGGTGTAATTTTCACGGTCAAAATGATATCTGCCGCCCAAAACGCCATAATTTAAAGAAACGATTTTTGAAGCATCTGCGATCAAAGGATAAGTAACCCCTTCAATGCCGCCGTTGTCTCTTGGCGTTGTAAGCCATGCCAGGTGTGTTTCTTCTGTATCAGTAGAGCAACCGATAACAACAGTATCTCTTTTCTCAAATTCTTCCAGCTTTTCCTGAAATGCATGTATCTCTGTAGGGCACACGAATGTAAAATCCTTTGGATAAAAGAAAAGGATTACATTCTTCTTTCCGATATATTGATCCAGGTTAAAATCTTCAACTATTTCTACTCCATTTATTACCGCGCCGGCAGAAATCTTAGGCGCCTTTTTACCAACTAAATTCATCATTAATGCTATTTTTTATGTTTAAAATAATACCCGATTTTTTGAGGCTGCAAAGGTAAGACAGATAAAAGGCTTTAAAGTACCGAAATTAGAAACTTTTGTAAAAATGTGAGTT
>JAICYZ010000429.1 GCA_025933935.1 Chitinophagaceae bacterium | reverse complement strand
GTTTGAAATGAATTTTGATAGTACAGGCAATGTTAAGGGCGCGAAGGGGTTTCCTGTCTATTGTGCATTCAATTTCCTCCATTGCGGGTCTTCTAAAAAGGAGAGGCCTTTGTTGCTGCTGAACGCTTTGGATTTATTGCTTCCTGCATTGTAATCAGTTTGTAAGCGAAAAGAAAAAGATTTATTAATTCATTCTGTCAAAAGATATTCTGGATAGATAAAGAATAGATTTGAGAAAAAATTAAATGAAGCGTTCTTTCTTTTCACTGATCCTAAGTTTTATTGCAACTATTGCATTCGCACAAGAGCTTTCTACTGCACAATGGGAAAAAAATAATATCACCGTTGATGGCAGCGCCGCTGATTGGAATCATTCTTTGAAACATTATGATAATAACACGAGGCTGTTTTTCGATTTTAAAAATGACAGCAATGATTTGTATTTGTGCCTCCAAACTAAGGATGAAATCGCTGAGGAGAAGATCATACGCTCAGGAATGAAAATCATACTAAGTAATAAAATTAATGGTAAACATAAAGCGGTTATAAATTTCCCTTTAGCAATTAAACATTCTTCAACAGCTGTTCAGCATGACGAGGAAACCGCACAAGAGGGCGGTACCGGTTACCCGGGGAGGCATAAAGCTTTCGGTGCCAATGATTCCATGGAAGTAAAGGGTTTTGCCGATAAAAATGGATTGATACCTGCCAATGATATTTCCGGTATTCATGCGGCTATGGGACGCGATTCATCAAATGCGCTGACCATAGAAATGGCGATTCCATTTAAAGAAATGTTTGGAAATGATTACCAGGAAAAAGATCTTTCAAAAGAGATTTCATTGGATGTAATTATTAATGCGATGCCGGCAGGTTCGCAAAATCGCGGGAGCGGCTATGCTCATGGAGGTGGTCGCGGCAGTGGAAGAATGGGTGGCGGTTATGGGCATGGAGGCATGCACGGTTCACGCGGAGCCGGAGAGCAAAACGAAGCGGATGATGCAACTCAGCAAACCGGTTTTGACAGAATGGCTATGTTTCAAAAGTCGGAATTGAAAGAAAAATTACAATTGGCTACGCCCTTATAGAATTGATTTTCTTTTCGTCTGACGCAAAAAAGATTTTGAAAAAACGGGGTGAAATACCGTTCGTAATTTGAGGTATTACTTTAAAACTTTTATCCTTAAATTTGTGGATAACGATTAGCTTTTAGAAATGAAAATGAAGTTCAAGTCATATCTGGCAAAGCCTTTTGCCATTTATATATACAAGCAAATAAAAAAATCCATGCTAACGGCTGTTTCAGATCAGAACAGCATTTTCAATAATTTGATTAAGACGGGCATCAAAACGGAGTTTGGTAAAGAACATGGTTTTGAAAAGATAAAAACGCATGAAGACTATGTAAAAGCGGTTCCCATCCGTGAGTATGAAGATTTTAAAGTTTACATCAACAAGTTAAAAGAAGGAAAGCAAAATATTTTATGGAAAGGGTTTCCCATTTATTTTGCAAAGACGAGCGGCACTACCAGCGGTGTAAAATATATTCCGATTACCAAAGATTCCATTTCCAATCATATTGATACGGCGCGCAATGCATTATTATGCTATATGGCACAGACAGGAAATTCACAGTTTGCAGATGGCAAAATGATCTTCCTCAGTGGATCTCCTGAGCTTGAAAGGGTGGGAGGGATTCCGACAGGGCGGCTAAGCGGAATTGTAAATCATCATGTGCCACGCTATTTGCGGTCGAATCAATTGCCTTCCTTTGAAACCAACTGCATTGAGGATTGGGAAGAAAAATTATCAAAGATCGTTGATGAAACAGTAGCCGAAAGAATGACATTGATCAGTGGAATCCCCCCATGGATACAAATGTATTTTGATGAACTGGAAAAGAAAACGGGCAAAAAGATAAAAGATATTTTTCCTGAATTCAGTGTGATGGTCCAGGGAGGTGTAAATTTTGAACCGTATAAAGCAAAACTTTTTGAAAGCATCGGGAAG
>JAICYZ010000146.1 GCA_025933935.1 Chitinophagaceae bacterium | reverse complement strand
TTTTACCTGTTTCACATTCTGGTCTTTTCCGTTTGATTCTACTGCATATGCATTTCCAAAATAAGCATTTACCAATCCTGAATACAACATGTTGTTACCAATGGTAACAGTACATTGTTTGTCTTTCTTGTCAGAATAAACACGTTGTATCGTCATATTGTTCCAGCCCCATTGAGTGCTTACTACTTTATCCTGGGTCGTATCTTTTTGCAACCCGTCCACATTGTCAGGAAGAGATTGTAATAATTGATGTCCCAGCTGAATTTCAATGCCCATTAAAGCTTGCTGAACAGAATAGCGGGCATCGCTGTAATTATTTCCTGCAAAGGATTTGGTGGCATCGTCCATTGCTGCATTTACATCCGGTGGTGCGGTATTTTTTAATCCGGCTCCGCCTTTATTTACAGGTCTACCACTGCTGCTGCTACTGCTTGCATCAGCCTGAGAATCAGCAGTAGTACCGTTTTGCGTTGTGTTGCCGGTTTTGTTGTCAATAGTTTTGTTTACCGCCTCGCTTGCCTTTTCTTTCAGCTTTTTTAAAAATTGACCGTTACTTACCTGTGGAATGGAGAATAAAAACGCCATGCCCACGAAAAAAACAATTCTTTTCATTGGTTGTTTTAATTTAAAAAGTTAATAAGGAAAGTGTACAGAAAAGTTTTTAGGTAGGATTGAATTTCAAACGTGAATCTAAGGTAATTATTTTTTTTAAACAAACCAAAGCTCGATTTTTCAACTTCTGCTTAAATTATTTTTATGGCAAACGAAAACCTTATCGGCTACTTTTGCGGGAAAAATAAAATTGAATGAGTGACTTAAAAGAAAAAGACGAAAAATACATCTGGCATCCTTATACGCATATCAAAAGCACCGTTCCTGCAATACCAATAGTAAAAGGAGAAAAAGCAATTTTATTCGATGAAGACGGAAACAAATATTTGGATGCCATCAGTAGCTGGTGGGTAAATATTCATGGTCATGGAAATAAATACATTGCCAAAAAAATTTATGAGCAGGCAAAAAAACTGGAACAGGTAATATTTACTGCATTTACACATGAACCGGCTGTAGAACTTGCCGAAAAATTATTGTCTGTTTTGCCCGGAGATTTTACAAAAATCTTCTACACTGATGACGGGTCTACAGCGATAGAAGTTGCCATTAAAATGTCTATTCAATATTGGAGAAACAAAGGAGGCAATCAAAGAAGCAAAATTGTTGCCTTTCGGAATTCCTATCACGGCGATACTTTTGGCGCAATGAGTGTAAGTGAGCGTGATGTATATACACTTGCTTTCCGCGATAAACTATTCGATGTAATTTTTATTGAAACTCCTGACGGGACAAATTTCGAAACGATTCAAACAACGATTGAAAATAACAAAGATGAAATTCTTTGTTTTATTTATGAACCATTGTTGCAGGGAGCCGGCGGTATGAGAATGTATAATGCCGAAGGTCTGGATCCGTTGTTGCATTACCTGAAACAACAAGACATCATCTGCATAGCTGATGAAGTACTTACAGGATTTTACCGGACCGGAAAATTTTTTGCAGGCGATTACATGGATACCAAAGCCGATATTATTTGCCTTAGTAAGGCTCTTACTGGGGGTACGATGGCTTTGGGCGTTACAGCATGCACGCAAAAAATTTATGATGAATTTGTAAGCGATGACAAGACAAAGACTTTATTTCACGGCCATTCTTTTACAGCAAACCCGCTGGCTTGTACCGCCGGAGTTGCAAGTTTTGACCTGATCCAAGAAAAAGGATTTCTGAAAAGTGTTGAAAATATTATTACTCATCATCAGAAATTTGGCAAAAAGCTTTATTCATTTGAGAAAAAAAATTACATAAAAAATATAAGGCAAACCGGTACCATCGTTGCTTTTGAAATTTGCACAAACGAGAATGATGATTATCTGAACGATGTAAGCGATGAATTCACACCATTTTGCCTGAAACACGGTGTATATCTTCGTTCTATGGGAAATACCATTTATGTAATGCCGCCATATTGCACTACTTCCAAACAATTAAAAAAGATCTATTCGGTAATTATTCATTTCATTGAAAAATATATAGAACAACAAAAAACTGATTAATTTTCTGCTGCTTTTTTTAGATTATCCAAAGCGCTTTGATATTGTTGCCCTGAAAATTTATCCATAAAAATTCCTTGTATTTTTTTCCAGGGCATCCAGCCGAGGTTGATGTTTACGTTCCATGTTAGTTGGGTTTCACCATTTACTTTTCGTACAAGAACAAATTGATAATTCACTTTCGTTGATGAGGAAGTTTCCAATTGAATATTAATCATGTGTTGAATTGTATCTATCAGATTCAAATTAACACTTTTTCCACTCATGTCTTTTAACGTTACAGAAGAAAGAACACCTTTGCCGGGAGTATTTTTTATTACCGTGATATTTTCATCTTTAAATGCAGGGTACCAGTTTTTCCAATTTTCAAAATCGACCACCTGCTTTTCCACGTTTCGTAATGGCGCATTTACTTCTACATATTTTAAAATGGTAACCCTTGAGGGCAGCAACAAACTGACCAGAAAAATGATTACAAAAACCGACAAAAGAAAGAAGATAAATTTCAGAAACCGCATCATAAATTTTTTTATTCCCACCTGAAAACTTTTACTGCAATAGCATAAGTTACAATTCCCCACAATAATAATATTCCAATTTCCCATCGCTCATCCCACAAATTATATCCTTCAAACGATACATCACGCAGTGCATTGTTCAAATGAGTAAGCGGCATCGCTTCAGCTATCCATTGAAGCCATTTTGGAAAAACATCCACAGGGAAAAAAGTACCGCCAATAAGAAATTGTGGCAATGTAATGATATTTGCTAAAGGAGGAATGGTGCTGTCGCTTTTGGCAATTCCACTGATAATAAAACCCATTCCCATAAAAACAACGAGGCCTATAAAACTAAGTATCAGTAGTTCAATAAATGTTTCAAACCCATGAATGAGCGTAAATCCAAAAAAATAATAACCTGCTAGAATGATTACAATTGCTGTCAGCATCTGAAACAAAACGCGGCTAAACATTTCGCCTAAAATAATATAAGTACGGCTGATGGGTGTTGCAAAAAAACGTTTTAAAACCAATGTATTTCTCAGATTAAAAAACATAAATGCAACGCCAAAAACCCCGGAGGCAAGAAGTGAAAAGCCCAATTGGCCGGGAAGGATGAAATCAATGGTTTTATATTTTCTGATAACAGCAATGTCCCTTGGGAAATCGAAATCAAATGCGGCATAAGCTTGCCTGCCCGGATATTTTTCGTTGCTGATCTTATTGATAATGCTTTGAATAAGCGCCCTCACCTGCGGCCATTGGTCGTTGCTGGATGTGGTACTTTTTAAAGTAAGCACATAGGGTTGCTGTCCTGAAGTATTCTTTTGAATGTTTATTACGCCAGCTATTTTACCGCTTTGCAGGTCTTTTTGTAAGCTTGCAGTATCCGGGTATTTTTTAATAATTAATCCAGGCGAATTTTCAATCCCTTTATATAAATCATTGGTGGTATCAGCGATGTTATCAACGGCTATTTTATAACTCCTGAAAGAGCCATTGTCACCCATGAAACCAAAAACCAAAATAAAAATAAATGGAAATGCAAAACCAAATACCACCGACGAAGGGCTTCTGAAAATAGCGCGCAAACTTGCTTTTGTAATGGCAAACATCGCCCGAACCTGGCTATATCTTTTCATCTAAAAACTATCTTTAATCGCGCAAAACTAACCGTCAAAAAAGTAAAAGCGGAAATAATTTTCTTAATAAAGACAAATGACGTATATTTGTAAGACAAAAGACGCTCTATGAAAAAAATAAAAAAATACAACGAAGAAGAAGAAAAACCGATGATGGCCGAAGAACCAATGGCCGTGTATGGTTTAAAGAAAAATGTACCATCCTTAAAGAATTTTACTTTCAACGATTTTAAAAAAATTGCTGATAAAGTAGATTTCACTCAAAAAGAATGGTCAGATATTCTCCACATTTCTGAAAGGACTTTGCAAAGATATGCTCATGATAATGGATTTTTTAATTTAGGTGTCATTGATCGCATTCTTCAAATCAACAAAGTTTTTGAGCGTGGAAAGGAAGTTTTTGGTAGTTATCAAAGATTTAATCTTTGGCTTCGTGATAATCCCTACATGCTTGAAGGGCGGCTCTCCATTCAATCCCTTGCAAGTATTGATGGCATCAACCTGGTTCTTACTCAAATCGGAAGAATTGAACACGGAATTTTTGCATGATAGTATATAGAATAACTAACGAAGCTTACAGAAATGACATCTCAGGTACGGGAGCCGCGTTGTTTGGCTCGCGCTGGAATTCTAAAGGAACTTATTTATTATATACTTCTCAATCTATTTCGCTGAGTATTCTTGAATCGCTGGTTCACCTGAAACAAAGAGAAATACCTCCTTCTCAATACCTTCTGCACATCGAATTGCCAGATGAAAAAGAAATTGCCGAAATATCATTTAAAAAAATAAAAAAAGGATGGCAACAGGATTTGGATTATACTCAATGGATGGGAGATCAATTTATCCAAAATAAACAGAATTTATTTTTAAAAGTTCCATCGGTTATCGTTCCGCAGGAAAGCAATGTTTTATTGAATCCGCTTCATAATGAATATAAGAAGGTTAAAATAGTTGAGTCTGAATTATTAGAACTGGATAAGCGGCTAAGTGAATATTAATTTAAACATGAACAAGACTTTTTTACTTACAGGTGGCAACATAGGCGACAGGAGAAAAAACCTTGACACGGCAACCGCACTGATTCAGAAGGAAATTGGAAACATTATTAAAAGTTCCGGAATATATGAAACAGCGGCATGGGGAATTACAAACCAAGCTTCATTTTACAATCAAATTCACCTTGTTGAAAGTGAATTGAGTGCAGAAGATATTTTGCAAAACATTCTAAAAATAGAAGCGATAATGGGAAGAGTAAGGACCATAAAAAATGCCGCCAGAATTATTGATATTGATATTTTATTTTTTAATGAGGAAATAATAAACAAACCAAATTTAATTGTTCCACATCCTGAAATCAGCAACCGGCGTTTTGTCTTGATGCCATTAAGTGAATTGGCCCCCGGTATGATTCATCCTGTATTAAATAAAACGACGGACGAATTATTACAAAACTGTAAAGATCCACTAGACGTAACATATCTTCGATAACGATTAAACAGTGTAAAACAGGAATTGATAATATTTATTTGTTTACCGTCAGCTTGGTATTTTTGCGCACTTACCATAAATGCATGAAGTATAATTTCATTACTATTGAGGGGAACATTGGCGCAGGCAAAACAACGCTTGCCCATTTACTCAGCAAACATTACAATGGGCGATTGATTCTCGAACAATTTGCTGAAAACCCTTTTCTGCCCAAATTTTATGAAAACAGAGATCAGTACGCTTTTCCGCTCGAACTTTTTTTTATGGCCGAAAGATATAAGCAACTAAAGGAATTGTTGCAAACAAAAGATATGTTTCATCATGTTACTATTTCCGATTATCTTTTTACAAAATCGTTGTTATTCGCCAGGATTAATCTGCCCGAACAAGAATTTTTATTGTATCAAAAACTGTTTGACATTATCAATCCGCAACTGATACAACCGGATTTGCTGATTTATCTTCATGCTCCCGTTTCAAAATTGAAAGAAAACATCAAAAAAAGAAATCGTCCGTATGAACAATCCATTGAAGAGGATTATCTTTTTTCATTACAGGAAACCTATACCCAATATATCAAACAATATAAAATTAAAACCCTCTTTATTGATGTAACAAACGCAGATTTCTTAGGAAATGAAAAGCATATGGAAACAGTGACAAACGCATTGGATAAGGATTATGACCCAGGATTACATTTTCTCGCACTGCCGTGACTCATTTTTACATTTTTATATTTTCAAATCAGCTCATCAGCAATTTGCACATTTTCCTTATCCTTTTATCTTTTGCTACTTTTGCTACATTCTTCATTTCGGTTTATTTAAATTAAAAAATGTCATCAGAAAAAAAACAATTAAAAGGTTTTGGTTCAACGGCCATTCATGCTGGCCATGAAACCGAAGCAAATTATTCTCATTTAACACCGATATACGCAAGCAGCACTTATGTTTTTAATACAGCTGAACAAGGCATGCGTCGTTTTAGTGGCGATGAAGAAGGATATATTTATAGTCGTTGGGGAAATCCAAGCATGAAAGAGCCTGAGGATAAGATTGCTGCTCTGGAAAGTTTTGGAATCATCGAAAACGGAAAGCCACTGCAACTTAAGGCACGCATGCATGCAAGCGGAATGGCGGCAATCAGTACTTTAATGCTTGGCAATTTGAAAAGCGGCGATAAAATTTTATCCCATTATTCGTTGTATGGCGGCACACAGGAATTAATGAACAGAGTGCTTCCTGAGTTAGGTATTGAAGCAATTATTGTTGACCTGAGAAATTTGAATAAGGCGGAAGAAACTCTTAAAAATGATGCAAAAATCAAATTGCTTTACCTGGAAACACCAGCGAATCCAACCATCCAGTGTGTAGATATTGATGCGTTAACGAAATTGGCAAAACAAAAAGGTCTCATTGTTGCCGTTGACAATACTTTTGCAACCCCATATTTGCAACAACCTTTTAAATACGGAGTTGATTTTGTTGTTCATTCCACTACCAAATTTTTGAACGGGCACGGAACAGCAATCGGTGGTGCGCTTGTAGGAAAAGACATTGAATATATGAATGGTCGTATGGAAAAAGTGCATCGTTTGCTTGGGGGAAACAGCAATTCTTTTGATGCTTTTTTATTAACTCAAGGAATGAAAACATTGGAAGTAAGAATGGAAAAACATTGTGCAAATGCAATGAAAGTGGCACAATTCCTTGAAAAAAATGCGGCAATAAGTAAAGTAAATTATTTGGGCCTGCCTTCTCACCCGGATTATGCTACTGCACAAAAACAAATGCGCCATCCGGGACCCATGCTGAGTTTTGAAATGAAAGGTGGACTGGAAGCTGGGAAAAAATTTATTGATAAATTACAAATGTGCGTGAGAGCGGTTTCTTTGGGCACAACTGATACTTTGTTATCTCATCCCGCATCGATGACACATTATGGAGTTCCAAAAGCAGATAGGGAAAAATATGGAATCACTGATGGACTCATCAGAATGAGTGTTGGCATTGAAGATGTCGAAGATATTTTGAGCGATTTGGAACAGGCTGCGAGTTAGGATATAGGATTTAGGTTTAAGAATTAAAAATTACGAATTAATATCCAAAATCAATTTTAATAATCAATAATCATTTGGAAATTCAAATCAGAAAAGCGGAAAAAAAAGATTGCAAGGCAATGATGGAACTGATCCGGGAACTGGCAGTTTATGAAAGAGCACCGGAACAGGTTACGGTTGATTTTAATCATTTTGAAGAAAGCGGTTTCGGCGAAAAGCCTGTATGGTGGGCTTTTGTAGCAGAAGTAGAAAATAAAGTTGTGGGATTTGCACTTTATTATGTCCGCTATTCCACCTGGAAAGGACAGCGGCTTTATTTAGAAGATATTTTGGTAAATGAGCCTTACAGAGGAAAAGGTATTGGCAAATTATTGTTTGATCAATTACTTGAAGAAGCAAAAGAAAAGAAATTGCAGGCAATGGTTTGGCAGGTATTGGAATGGAATGAGCAGGCAATTAATTTTTACAACAAATATGAAGGCGTGAAATTTGACGGTGAATGGTTGAATTGTAGCTTAGAAATTAAAAACAAAAATTAGCAGTATTTATTGCTTTGCAGGCAAAACGATCAGGAAACGCGGATTAATGCTTAAAAATTTAAAGAAACAACAATATTATGGCCGATAAAATTACAATGGGCAAAAACGGAAAATTAAAAGTTCCTGACGCGCCAACAATTCCTTTTATTGAAGGTGATGGAATAGGACCAGACATCTGGAAGGCAAGTGTTCGTGTTTTCAATGCCGCTGTAGAAAAAGCTTTTCATGGTAAGAAGAAAATCAACTGGTTAAAAGTACTTGCCGGCGAAGAAGCTTTTAAAAAAACAGGCGAATGGATGCCAGAATCAACAATGGACGCTTTTCGCGAATATTTATTAGCAATCAAAGGGCCACTAACCACACCTGTTGGCGGTGGAATCCGCAGTTTGAATGTAATGCTGAGACAAGATTTGGATTTATATGTTTGTCTTAGGCCAATCCGATATTTTGAAGGAGTACCGTCGCCGATGTGGCAGCCTGAAAAAGTAAATATGGTTATTTTCAGGGAAAATACAGAAGATATTTATGCAGGCATTGAGTATATGACCGGCACACCGGATACAAAAAAATTATTGGACTTTTTGCAGAATGAATTGCACGTAAAAAAAATCCGTTTTCCTGAAACTACTTCTTTTGGAATAAAAGTAGTGAGCAAAGAAGGCTCTCAAAGATTGATCCGCGCAGCAATAGAATATGCGATTGCTAATAAAAATCCTTCTGTAACGCTTGTCCACAAAGGAAACATTATGAAATTCACTGAAGGTGCTTTTAAAAACTGGGGCTATGAATTGGCAGAAACAGAATTTAAAAACGAAACTTATACCTGGAATGAATGGGAACGCACGAAAAAAGAACGTGGTGAAGCGGTTGCAAATGAAGATATGCGCATAGCCGCAGTTGGAGGAAAAGTAATTATCAAAGATGCGATCGCTGACAATTTTTTACAACAAGCTTTACTGGCTCCGCAGGATTATTCAATTATTGCCACATTAAATTTGAATGGCGATTATATCAGTGATGCGCTTGCTGCACAGGTCGGAGGAATTGGTATTGCACCCGGCGCAAATATCAATTATATGACCGGAAATGCCGTATTCGAAGCGACTCACGGTACAGCTCCACGGTTTGCGAATACAAACAGCATGAATCCTTCTTCATTGATTCTTAGCGGTGTAATGATGCTTGAATATATGGGCTGGCGCGATGCAGCAGAAATGATCACCAATGCTGTTGGAAAAACCATTAGAAATAAAACGGTAACAATAGATTTTTATAACCTGATGAAGGGTGGAACTCTTTTAACCACAAGTGAATTTGGTGATGCGATTATTAAAAATCTGTAGAAGAAGAACAATATAGTTACTAGAAATCATCTTATCAGCGTAACACTTCCTTTTTTAAAAATCGTTTTTCCAAGGTAATCCACTCCCTGCGCCATCCATACAAATACCCCGGGATCCTGAGCCTGTCCCTTAAAAGTACCGTCCCAACCCTGGTTCTGTGTAGTAGTAGAAAAAACCAATTCTCCCAAACGGTTATAAACTTTAAAGAAATCCAGCGTTTTTATCCCAACCGGAATTGGTCTGAACACATCATTTATGCCATCTCCATTAGGTGTAAATGCATCGGGTACAAACAGATCTGGTTTTACTTTATATACCGTAACATGAATGGTATCAATAGAAAAACAACCGGCAGCAGTGGAAACTTTCAAAGTATATTTCTGGCTTTCTGACAATAAAGCAACCGGATTTGAGATATCAGGATTGTTCAACCCGTTCGGAGGCGACCAGGAATAAAACTCAGCGCCGCTTCCATTTAATTGTAATGGTTGATTGATCACAATCGAAGTATCCTGCGGGCCTGCATCTGCTACCGGATTTTCTACAGTAATCAAAACAGAATCAAATGCGGGTTTCGGGCAGCCCAAAACATCATTAACCTGAACCACATATCTTATTGTTTCATTGGGTGTGGCTATAGGGTTAGCGATTTTGTTGTTATTTAAAAACAGAGACGGCGTCCAACTATAA
>JAICYZ010000119.1 GCA_025933935.1 Chitinophagaceae bacterium | reverse complement strand
TATTTGTTTTGAACCGGAATCCCTGAACCTCCTGGTAATATGATTATTTTGTTGGCTTTGCCAAAGAGAATAACTATAATTTCCAAAGAGATTTACTTTATTGGTGCGATAATTTATATTAAAACTGTTGTTGGTTCTTGTATAATAAGATTGCTGCAAAGAAGCACTGACACTGCCATTGATGCCGTGCATTTTATTTTTCTTCGTTTTAATATTAATGATTCCTGAATTTCCGGAAGCATCATATTTTGCTGATGGATTGGTCATAATTTCGATCTGGTCAATTGCTGACGATGGCATGTTTTTTAAAAGATTTGCCAGTTCCTGTCCGCTTAGATAAGAAGGTTTTCCATCAAGCATAATGGTTACGCCTGCTTTTCCTTTCAGGCTTACATTTCCATCTTTATCTACAGAAACTCCGGGCGATTTTTCCAAAACTTCTAAAGCAGAAGTGCCGGCATTTGTAATGGAAGCATCTACATTGATAATCGTACGGTCAATTTTCCGTTCAATAAATGGTTTCTTTGCTGTAACTGTAACTCCTTTTAGTGTTTTAATTTCATTATTTAATTTTAAAACGCCAATATTCAAGTGTTGATTTTGAGTAACTGTTAATAACGGGCTGTAGGTTGATAAATGTCCAATTGATGTGGCGAGCAAATAGTATTTTCCGGGCAAAACATTTTGAAATTCAAAATTTCCGCCTTTATCGGCAAGGTTCATTTTCACTAACGAAGAATCAGCAGCTTTATAGAGTGAAACGGTAGCGGCATCAATAATTTTCTGATCACCGCCATCTGTAATTCTGCCGGATATAGATGCAGCAGGAGTTTGAGCAAAAACGGCTGCTGAGGAAATTGCTAATAAAAGATTTAAAAGGAGTATTTTTTTCATGTTGTGTGAATTACATTGTTTGAAATATTACGAGACAAAGCTAAGTAGTATGTTTTACACAGTACATAGCTATACATGAATGGTAATTATTTCTTTTTAACTGGTAAAGTTTTCATGTAAACGGACAAGGGAGAAAAAAGTTACAATATTTAATGTTTGTAATTAGTAATGGTGTTGATGTAACGATTCAATCGGAAAAAAATTAAACAATAGAGGAAATCAACTGCGGAAAAGAAATTGAGAAATGCCAGTATTTATTGCTTTACCGGTACATAAATAGTTTCGTTTGTATTCCTTTTTGCGCGTCATACTTAAACTTTTATTTTAAATTGTGATTTAATAATTCATTTTTTTAACCTTAAACTGAATACTATGGCTCTTTGGATCATTCTTGCAATTATCGTTCTTCTTATTATATGGGTCATCAGCATGTATAACGGGTTGGTGAAATTGAAAATAAAAGTGGATAACAGTTGGAGCGATATTCGTGTTTTTCTGAAAAAGCGGTACGATTTGATTCCGAATTTAGTAAATACGGTAAAAGGGTATGCAGCACATGAAAGCCAAACTTTTGAAAAAGTGACGCAAGCCCGAAACGCAGCAGTATCGGTACCTGCGGGTGACGTACAGGCCTCGGCACAGGCAAACCAGGCACTAGGAGGAGCGCTTCGTGGTTTGCTTGCTATTGCTGAAAATTATCCGGAATTAAAAGCCAATCAGAATTTTTTGGAATTGCAATCGGCACTACAATCGATTGAAGGAGATTTGGGGAACGCGCGGCGTTATTATAATGCAACTGTAAGAGATTATAATACGGCTATCCAGCAATTTCCCGGAGTGATTGTTGCTAACATGTCGGGCTTCAAACGGCGCGAATTTTACGAATTGGATAACCCGCAGGAAGCGCAAAATGTAGAAGTAAAATTTTAATTTTTTTTGATGAAAAAAGTTTTTTTATTTGTCTTTTTTTCCGGTATTTTTCAATTTTCAAAAGCGCAGGAAGCCTTTATTATTCGGCATTACAGCATTGACGTAAAAATAAATAAAAACGCATCGCTTGATTTTACTGAAACTTTGCAAGTACATTTTTCCGAACCGCGCCATGGTATTATTCGTTCCATTCAATATCAATATCCATTACAGTCGCTGCCATCAGGAGTAGAAAAAGCTGAAAGGCAAATGGAAGCTAACGGTTACGCACACACGATAATTGAAAATATAAAAGTTCCGCATTGGAAATTTTCGGTAAAAAAAAGCGGTGATTATGAAAATATTCAGATTGGTTCTTCAGATAAATCTGTAGAAGGTGATCAGCAATATGTGATCAAATACCGCGTGCTCAATGCAATTAATTTTTTTCAAAATCATTCAGAGTTTTATTATAACCTTATTGGCAATCAATGGGCTACAACCATTGATTCTGCTGACTTTAAAGTAGAATTGCCCCGGGCGCTTAAAGACACGCCTTACTATTTCGTTGCCAGTGGATCGTTTGGTTCAAAAGAAAATAATACGATTACCAAATGGACTGATAATAAAATTTTTACCGGACACATCTCAAGACCTTTAAAAGCGAACGAAGGATTGACAGTTGGGATTGCTTTTCCAAAAGGTTACTTAATAAAACCCGATTATACTTTTCGTGGTATCGGGTGGCTGGCGCTTCCGATAGTTGTTTTAATGGTGATGTATTACACCTGGAAAAAATGGGGGGAAGATGAAAAGGTTACGGTTCAAACGGAATACTATCCTCCGGAAGATATAAGTCCGAGTGTATCTGGTTATATCATTGATGACAAGCTGGATCAGCGCGATCTGACAGCGTTGGTTCCGTATTGGGGAGCGGGTGGTTTTTTAAAAGTAAATGAGCTTCAGAAAAGTTCATTGCTTGGTATTATCAAGTCAAAAGATTATGAATTTATAAAATTGAAAGAACTACCCGATACGGCGCTTCAGTTTGAGAAAACACTGTTTTCAGGAATTTTTAAAACGGGAGATAAAGTAATACTAAGTGATCTGAAAAATGTGCTTTATTCCACCATGTCAACTGCAAAAGCACAATTGGAAAATGAAATCGACCAGGATGATTATTATGTAAAATATTCAAGAGGAATGGGTTGCTTTTTTCCGTTTCTTGGGTTTGCCTCTGTTGTAATTGGATTTTTTTCTTTGGTAGATGACTGGCAGGAAAAACTTTGGCTCGGGGCCGGATTGATTGCCAGCGGAATTATTTTGATTTCTTTTGGATTATTTATGTCTAAGAAAACAAAAAAAGGAACATCGCTTTACCAAAAATTATTAGGCTTTAAAGAGTTTATAAAAACCGTTGAGAAAGACCGGCTCCAGGAATTTTTAAAACAGGATGAAAATTATTTTGATAAAGTTTTGCCGTACGCTATTGTGTTTGATATGGCTGATAAATGGAAAGATAAACTGAAAGGCCTTGAAATTCCACCGCCGAAATGGTATTCAGGTTATTATCCTGGTAGCACTTTTAATACCATGATGTTTATGAATAGTCTTGATCATTCGATGAATGAAATGACCAATACATTTTATAGCTCACCACACAGCAGTGGCAGCAGTGGCGGCAGTTTTAGCGGTGGTGGCGGATTTTCCGGCGGTGGTTTTGGCGGAGGAGGAGGAAGTAGTTGGTAGCCTTTTCGAATATTGCTGCTTTTTTTAAATCAAAGAACACGAATTGCTGTTATTTGTTTCTGACCGAGAAACAATTTATTTTATAAAACACAGAATACAACGGTGATCTTATTCGAAAATTGATTTCTAAAATTCCAGACAAGTCACTTTTCCATCCATTGTGGTTGCAATCACTTTATTTTTAGAAACCGGTGTAATATTCGTAACCAGTGCATTTGAAATTTTATGTTTCCATAAGATAGAACCATCCCGGTTTACAGCTACCACCACTCCTGAATTTGACGGCACGTAAATTATATTTTCATGTTCCACAACTGCCGTAGGAGCGATTTCATAATTTAATCCTAAATGCGCTTCCCATGTAATTTGCATATCCGGTTGTGATGTAGATACGCCAATCAATTCTCCTTCCATTGTTTTTGCATAAACCAAACTACTGTCAGCAGACAATCCCATTGATTCGCGCACATGATTTTTAGGATCATTTTTCCTCCAAATCTCTTTTCCTGTTTCTGCATCAAAAGCGGTCATGTAACGATCGGGTGCAACAATAAAAATTTTGCCAGCCGTAGCAACCGGATAACATGCAGCAGGAGAATACATTCTGTTGGATGATCCATTATTCCATTTCCAAACCAGAGCGCCAGTTTCTGCATTCAATGCATAAAATTCTGTACCCCAACTTCCAAAATAAATTTTATTATTATAGAACAAAGGCCTTGTAACTACAAAACCTTTCACTCCAACGTAATCCCATTTTAATTTTCCTGTTTTTAAATCCAAAGCCCTGAAACGCCCATCAGCAGCACCAATATAGACGGTTTCGTTTTTTATAAGAGGATTCGCAACAATCGGTTTTTGCGTTTGAAATTTCCAAATCAACTTTCCCGTGGTTGCATTAACGCAGTAAATATTATCATCGGTGGAAGCAACCACCGCAAGATTATTTTCTACAGCAGGAGTGGAATAAATTTTTCCGTTCGTTGCGTATGACCATTTCTTCTTTCCGCTTTTTAAATCTAACGCATAAATCAGTCCGTTTGAATTGCTCGCAATTACTAAATTATTTGCAACAGCCACTCCTGATCCGATATCGCTGTTATCATTAAACTGCCACACGGTTTTTACATTCGCATATGTTTGATTGACCTCATAAGATGGTCTAAAATAGTGATTTGTATCTGCAGCGAAATCGTGTTTATATAATTTTACCTGCGCCCATTCTTTTTGTTCATCCGTAACCGGATTTCGCTCTTCATAAGTAACGGTTCCATTATCAATTGTAACCACATTATAGCCGCCAACAGGGTTCTTTGCTCTTAAATTTGACCTGCCCATGATGCCAGGAATTCCTTCAAAATTGAACTGACGATTTGCATGTCCATGCCCACAAAGAATTAATTGTGTATTTCTCATTTTGAGTAAATCGATCGCTTCATACCAGTTATTTAAAGACGAATCCTGCGGATAATGATTCACATAAATGATCGGAATGTTTTTATTTTTTAAGTGGGAAAGTGTAGAATCAAGCCATACAATATTTTCGCGCGAAACCTGGCCCGGACTCATTCTCATGTTTGGACCACACACGGTTCCAAGAAACAAATAACCCCCATATTTGAAATCAAAAGTTTCGGCTCCAAAGATTTTTTTAAAACTGTTCGTGCCACTTTCCGACCAGTTGGCGTCATGATTTCCGGGGATGATGTGCCACGGTTTGTTGAGTCTATCAAGTATTTGTTTGGCCAGGTGAAATTCAGAATCAGATCCAAAATCGGTGATGTCACCTGAAATGATTACAAATTTTAGTGAAGAATCTTTATTGATACTTTCTACCGTTCTTCTCAAATCTTCGTCTGCATTATGGCTTCCAATATGCGTATCAGAAACATGTGCAAATTTGAACGCGGATTGTGCGAAAGAAATCTGCAAAGAAAATAAGAGGCAAATAAGAAGTAAGTTTTTTTTCATGTCTTTTTTTAAAAATTTCAAATGAATTTGGTTCTGTGGTAAATCGGATGAATTTATAGAAAAAACTGCAAGTTTGTTGCTTGTCGGTTAAAAAGGTAGTTTTTGTTTTAATAGTAAAAAAAATAAAGTAGCTGGTATTTATTTATGATAACGATTTTACTTCTACGTAAAAATTTTGATCCGCTTTTATTTCGCTTACTCCCTTTGGTGCTTTTTGGAAAATGGGCGTTGGATGAATAAAAATTAATTTTTCTTGATCATTATAAATTTTCAAAGGCATATTAAAATGATCTACACAATTTGTCCAACGATAAAAAATTGTTCCATTTTCTTTTTTATATTCCAACACAGGAATTTGAGTGGTACGCAGATATTGATCAAAAACTTTTGAAAAATTAATTCCTGATTCCTTGCTGATATAATCCTCGACCTGTTTGCTGGTAACAGTTTGATGATAAAATGTTTTGTTCAATCCACGCAAAATATTTCTGAATTTTTCATCATTATTGATGATTTGACGAATCATGTGAATCATGTTGCCACCTTTATAATACATGTCTCCGCTACCTTCTTCATTTACCCCATAATGCGCAACAATCGTCTTATCATTCCTGATATTTTTTCTGACACCAATGACGTATTCATCGGCTGCTTTCTTACCATAGTAATACTCCGTAAATAACGCCTCTGAATAATTGGCAAAGGATTCATGGATCCACATATCTGCCAGATCTTTGGAAGTAATATTATTTCCCCACCATTCGTGCGCACTTTCATGTACGATAATAAAATCCCATTTTAATCCCCATCCTGTCCCTGAAAGATCCCGGCCCAAATAACCATTCCTGTAATGATTTCCATAAGCTATTGCGCTTTGATGTTCCATTCCCAGGTAAGGCGCATCTACTAACTTATAACCGTCTTTATAGAACGGATAAGGCCCAAACCAATATTCGAATGCTTTCATCATGCGTGGTGCATCTTTAAATTGAGTTTTTGCTTTTGTGAGATTCGAATCCAACACCCAATAATCCATTGTAAGTTGCCCTTTTTCTCCCGGATAGATTTCTCCAAAATGATCCAATTTTCCGATATAAAAAGTAATGTCGTAATTGTTGATGGGATCTACAACCGCCCAATCATAACTGGTAGTGCCATCGTTATTATTTGTTTTATTTCTCATTCTTCCATTGCTTATGGCCATTAAATCTGATGGGACTGTGAAATGCATTTCGGCGCTATCCGGTTCATCGCCCTGGTAATCTTTACAAGGATACCAGGCGCTGGCTCCCAATCCCTGGCAGGCAACGGCTATCCACGGATTTCCGGATTTATCCCTTTTCCAAACGAAGCCACCATCCCATGGTGCATTTTTTGCCTTACGTGGCTTTCCGTGATAATAAACCACGAGATTTGAAATTTCGCTGATTATGTTTTCAGCAAACAAACTTTTATTTGAATTTCCACTTTTCAACATCACCTTATTTACATCATGTTTCGTTGTTGGCTTTAATGCACTGTTTTTTAAATATACAAACCATGCATTCCCTTCCTGGGTAAAAGAAAGTTTTTCGTTTTGTAGTGGAAATTTTTCCGAGCCGCTTTGTGATATGACTGAATCGATGATCATTGGCTCTTGCAGATCTATTTGGAAAAAATCAGGATGCTTTGCTTCCAGCTTTTTATAACTTATAATATTATAGCCTCTGATGCTGCTGTCTTCTAAATTAAATTTTACATGAAGGTCATATTTAGTGGCATTCCACCAAGCTCTTCCTGCGCCATTACTGCCGCGCAGCGTATCTGCATGAGTAAAGTTTTGTGCAAAAGAAAAATTAAATAAAAGAACCAGGAAACTAAAAACAGTGATTATCTTTTTCATTTACTAAATTTATTTTTTTATAAACAAAGATGACGTTAAAAAAACAAAATCCGTTACCATTGATAAAATTGCTTAAACAAAATCTGCTGCTTTCTTTAACAGGATTTATTTTTTTTATTTCTTCCTGTTCCCATCATGAAAAAGTGAAAAATATTTTTCATTACAATGAGCAGTCCGGCATTGCAACTCTTGATCCCGCTTTTGCTAAAAACCAATCTATAATGTGGGTAGTGCATCAGCTTTATAATACTTTGGTGCAGATAGATAACAACATGAACTTGGTTCCTTCTCTTGCAAAAAGCTGGGATGAGTCCGATGACAATCTCACTTTTACTTTCCATTTGCGCAACGATGTTTTTTTCCAGGATAATGCTGCTTTTCCTGGTGGCAAGGGAAGAAAGATGACTGCCGCTGATGTGGTGTACAGCTTTCATCGTATTATGGATAAGAATACCGCAAGTAGCGGCGCTTGGATCTTTAATGGAAGAGTGGATACAATTGAACCATTCAAAGCCATTAATGATACCACTTTTCAATTGAAATTATTAAAACCATTTCATCCGATTTTAGGTGTAATGAGCATGCAATATTGTTCGATTGTTCCACATGAAGTTGTAGAAAAATATGGAAAAGATTTTCGCCGCCATCCCTGCGGTACCGGGCCTTTTGAATTGGTTGCCTGGGAAGAAGATCAGGCAATGATCATGAAAAAAAATCCAAATTATTTTGAAAAAGACAGTGTGGGAAACCGGCTTCCTTACCTTAACGGAATTAAAATTACCTTTCTTCAAAACAAGGCAACCGAATTTTTAGAATTTCAACAAAAACGTCTTGATTTTATTAATGATATAGATCCTTCGTTTAAAGATGAAGTCCTCACAAAAGCAGGTGAGCTTCGCAAACAGTGGAAAGATAAAATCAAATTGGTAAAACATACCGGGCTTACCATTGAATACCTCGGTTTTTTATGCGATAGTTCTCTGGATGTTGTAAAAAATTCGGTTACAAAAGATGTTAAGATCCGGCAGGCAATTAATTATGGTTTTAACCGGAAAAAAATGATTCTTTATATCCGCAATTCGATTGGTACTCCTGCCACCAGTGGCTTTGTGCCTGCTGGTTTTCCTTCTTTTGATTCCTCAAAAGTGAAAGGATATCATTATGATCCGCAAAAGGCTTTGCAGTTGCTGAAAGAAGCAGGGTATCCAAACGGGGTTGGACTGCCGCCTTTAAAGCTTCTGACGGTTCCTTTATATGGAGACATTGCCAGTTATATTGCCAATGAATTATTGCAGATTGGCATTAAGATAAATGTGGAAGTAGTTCAGAAAAGTTTGCTGCTGGAACAAACCGCAAAATCAGAAGCATTATTTTTTCGTGGAAGCTGGATTGCAGACTATCCTGATGCGGAAAATTTTCTGAGTGTTTTTTACGGAAAAAATCCCGCTCCGCCAAACTATACAAGATATAATAATCCAAAATTCGATAAATTATACGAAGCGGCTTTATCTGAAAAGAATGATTCCATCCGGTATTCACTTTATAGGCAGGCAGATCAGATTATGATAAAAGACGCCCCGGTAGTGCCTTTGTGGTATGATATGATCATATGGATGGTGCAAACAAACGTCAAAAATTTTATTCCTAACAGTCAGAATTTATTGGAATTGAGAAGAGTGAAACTCGAGGAGTAACACTCTCGTTTATAATTTTTAGAATCGTCAAAAGGAGTAAGAAAAAGACAGGATTTAAATCACAAGAATGAATTATTTGTTCTTTTACTGGCCAATCTGAAAAAAATCAACAACAGGATAACTAACGGTAATGAATACACGAAATTAACTCTGAATAATAATTTTTATGAAATTTTTGTCGAAGCTTCTATCGCTTCCTTTTCTTAGAAACGTGTTTTTTTACACCCCTCTTTTTTGTTACCGGTTTATGCACCTTCTTTCTTTCGACCCTTTTTGCTGGTTCGCTGTTGCTCATTTCTTCATTTTCTTCAGGGGCAGGAGCAATTCCGGAATCAAATATGCTTTCCATATCCTTGGCATGATAAATATTGGCGTTGTATTTATTTCCCAGAACAATAATCGTTACAGAGTCCTGTATCATACGGATAAATGACGCATTATTACCATGCCACCATCCGTTGTGATAAATTATTTTTTTACCGTTTGGATATACATTCATTCTCCATCCATAGCCGTAGTTCCTGATTCCTGGCTTTTCATTGCTATAAGGTGTAAAGGCTTTTTCCAACGTTTCTTTGCTAAAAATTTGATTGGTGTACATTGCCTGGTCCCATTTCAACAGATCTTCAGGGGTACTGTAAATATTTTTATCTCCGATGCCGCAATCCAGGAAAGTAAACGCTTCCGGCCTGCCACGATAATCATATGAAGGCATCGCCGTCGCGCTATCGCCAATGTTATAAACATAGGTGTCTTTCATTTGCAATGGAGTAAAAAATTGTTGTTGTAAAAAAGCAGCATAAGACATACCGGATGCTTTTTCAATGATTAATCCTAACAGCGCATAATTTGTGTTGCAATAAGTAAAATGCGTATCAGGCGCTGTAGCGGCAGGCTTGTATTTTATAAGATAATCCAGTACATCCTGGTTAGTGCAATGTTGTTTTTTATCCCAGCCCAATTGTTCCATAAAGTATAAATAATTTGGCAGCCCGCTTCTGTGATCAAGAAGATCTTTCACCTTTACGTTATCATAAGGAAAATTCGGAAAAAACTTTTTTACATCATCATCCAAAGAAAGCTTTCCCATTTGTGCGAGTTTCAGAGTAGCCATCGCCGTGAATGTTTTTGAAACCGATGCCAGGTGAAAAGCACTGTGTTTGGTAAGCGAGTCTTTTTTGTGAAGATTATAAAATCCGTGATAATCTTCAAATAATATTTCGCCTTTTTTAGCTACCAGAATCGCACCATTGAAACCGGTGCGTAATAATTTTTTTTCATAAAAATCCTGTATTTCATTGTGATAGCGTTCAAATTCATCTTTGGGAAGATAGCCTGGAACCGGTGCTACATAACCAGTTGAATCTTTATGAACCGTTTTGGTTTTTACCGAACTGGAACCACATGAAGTAAGGATAGAAGAAAATAAAAATAAAGAACAAAAAAAATTAATCAGTTTCATCAAAAAATTTTCAGGGATTTAGGAGCTATATTTGCAATATTACATTACAATTTTAAAATGCCCGAGAAAAAAATTACCAGTTATCCTAAAGAAAAAATAAATATTCTTTTTTTAGAAAACATTAGTAAAACCGCTGCCCAAAAGTTTGTCGATGCAGGCTATACTTCAGTAAAAAGAGTGGCAGGAGCGATGACAGAAAGTGAACTCGTTAAAGAAATTAAAAATGTTCATTTGCTTGGTATTCGCTCGAAAACAAAAGTGACGGAAGAAGTTTTAAAGAATGCTTCGAAATTACAGGCAATTGGATGTTTTTGTATCGGAACCAGCCAGGTAGACATTGAAGCTGCCACCGATAAAGGCGTTCCTGTTTTTAATGCACCCTACTCTAATACCCGTTCTGTGGCTGAATTAGTGATGGCCGCTTCCATTATGTTGATAAGAAAAATTCCGGATAAAAATAAATCCGCACATGAAGGAATCTGGTTAAAAGATTCATCCGGGAGTCACGAACTTCGCGGTAAAACTTTGGGAATTGTGGGTTATGGAAATATCGGTTCACAAGTGAGCGTACTTGCAGAAGCATTGGGTATGAAAGTAATTTTTTATGATGCGGAAACAAAGATGCCGCTTGGAAATGCTGAGCCAAAAAAGACATTGAAAGAGTTATTAAAACTTTCAGATATTGTTACGCTTCATGTTCCTGATCTTCCTACTACCAAAAACCTGATCAATAAAAATAATATTCCTTTTTTTAAAAAAAATGCAATCCTTATTAATTATGCGAGAGGAAAGGTGGTCGATTTG
>JAICYZ010000251.1 GCA_025933935.1 Chitinophagaceae bacterium | reverse complement strand
GACAATGGCCAACTGGCTTCGCTGAAAACAGAACAGGACACAGTAAATATTATCGGCGTTATTACCAATCCTCCAAAACATGAAGATCGCATTAACACAAGCAGGCCGCGGTATTACCACCTTACCTTTTACCTAAATAATATAGAGGAACTGGCGACCTATATGAATGGCAGTTTAAACGAAAAAATAAAAACGATCCGGAATAATATCACCGGCAAATGGCCAACGGTTTTAGGAAGCGGCTATCATTATATTAAAAACGACGCAAGCATTTATGCCGATCATCCAAAAGGCTTTACCAACGCTGGCACCGGAGATTTTTTAAACGGCTACATCAGCGTTAATGTACAGAATTATAAAAATTATTTTGTGCCCTCTTTTAGTGTAGGAACAGAACTAACGCTGACAAACCGGGACAGAAGTTACAAGTGGGTGCCGGGATTATTTTGGGAACCACATTTTTTATTTGCGAAAGATGCGGATGGTAAATTGCGCACCTACAGGAATGATTTTCTTACACTCACATATGGGCAGGGCGGCACTACTGATCGTGATCCGCACAAAGATTTCTCTTACAGTGCCGTATTTTCCCTCGGGTATCTTATCAGGAGAGAAGGAGAGTTGATGGACAAAAATACTTTCCGTTTAGGTGTGGGTAAACTTAAATTATCAAAGACGACTATTGAGCCTTCCATGTATTTCAACAACTTTTTTAAAGGCGTTACACCTGGAATCAGGATCAGCCAGACCTTTTAAAATAAAGCGTTTCCATGTGTGACGAGGATCGGGTAGCCGGTGTCGGTGGTGAGGTCAAGAGTGAGCTGCGAGAAGACATCTGAGGGTTTGTTTAGAGAATGTCTGAAACCGCGGTTAAAACATGCGCTCTGAAACATGAGTCGATGAATGTTCTCCTGCTGTTCCGTTTTACCGTTGCTGTATGCCAGTAGAAATTTGTGTTCTTACTTCTGCTTTCCTGAAAATTTACTTAACATTGCCTATGCGAATCGTTATCGCTCCCAATGCTTTTAAAGGCAGCCTTACAGCAGGCGTAGCTGCGCATTGCATTGCAAAAGGATTGAAAAAAAGCAAGCTTTCCTGCACGTTACAATTAATCCCTATCGCCGATGGCGGCGATGGAACCGCCCGTTTGATCTCGAAAAAATTATCCGCGACATCGGTAAACATTTTGGTGCATGATCCGCTGGGCAAAAAAATAGAAGCATCTTATGGGTGGGTGAGTAAATCCAAAACTGCCATCATCGAACTGGCTGACGCATCCGGTTTAAGGTTACTGAACCACGTAAAATTAAATCCTCTAAAATCGAACACAAGGGGGACAGGTGAATTAATCAAATCCGCCCTGAACAAAAGTTCCAAAAAAATATTGCTGGGCATCGGAGGCAGCGCCACCGTAGATGGTGCAACCGGTTTGCTGAACGAATTGGGAGTAAAGTTTTTAGACAACCATGGAAATGAAATAAAGGAATTGCCAAAAGGATTATCGGCATTAAGCCACGTAGATGTCAGCTCCCTGGACAGACGGTTAAAAGATTGCGAGATTATCCTTTTGTGCGACGTCAATAATAAATTACTTGGACAAAATGGCGCTGCCGCTATCTTTGGGCCTCAAAAAGGAGCGGATGAAAAAGAAGTCGCTTTGCTGGAAAGAGGCCTTGATCAATTGAATAAAATTGTAAAAAAAGATTTAGGAGTTGAGATGGATTCACTCAGATATGGTGGAAGTGCAGGTGGTGTTGCCGCAGGTATGGCGGCGTTCACGAATGCTATAATAGTAAACGGTATTTCTTATTACCTGGATATAGTCGGATTTGAAAAAGAATTAAAAAACACAGACCTTTTAATTACTGCAGAAGGCAAACTGGATACTCAAACACTCGCCGGTAAAGGGCCTTATGGTGTCGCTAAGAAGGCATTGCAACACCAGATCCCGGTGATCCTTTTAGCAGGACAGGTTCCGGCAACAGCAGGTAAAGATTTACGTCGTTATTTTAATGTGATATTGCCGATCGGATCTGCACCGGTTTCTATAGAAGAGGCGATCAAAAATACCGCTGCTGACCTGGAGCGTACTGCTATGGAATTGGGCAAATTGCTGGCTTTAAAAAAATAACGGTTTTACAAAAAACAAAAAGGTATGAAAATAGTCGTATTAGATGCATATGCAATGAACCCGGGAGATTTAAACTGGGACAGCCTCATACAACTTGGAGAAACAGAAATATATGAGCGATCATCCCTAAAAGAAACGGAAAAAAGGATTGCGGATGCCGACATCGTGCTGACCAATAAAGCCGTATTGAACAAGGAATTGATTGACAGTGCACCAAAATTAAAATACATTGGCGTGATGGCGACCGGTTATAATATCGTTGACATAACGGCTGCCAACAAACGAAATATCAGGGTTACCAATGTTCCGTCCTACAGCACAGCTTCTGTTGCACAACTTACTTTTGCACTGATACTTGAGCTGGCTAACAATACCGGCTTGTATGCTGAAAGCGTATGGAAAGGTGATTGGATCAAAAGTAAAGATTTTAGTTATCAGCTTAAACCGATCATGGAATTGCAGCATAAAACGCTTGGTATTATTGGTTTTGGGCAGACAGGAAAAGCGGTTGCCAAAATAGGAATTGCCTTTGGTATGAAAGTAATCGCATCTCACAAACATCCTGAAAGAGATCAGGTGCAAGGCGTGACATTTGTCGATGAAAAAACCTGTTTTCGTGAAGCGGATGTCATCAGTCTGCATTGTCCTCTGAATGAAAAGAATGTCAAATTTGTTAATAAAGAACTACTGGTAATCATGAAGCGCAGCGCCTTTTTGATCAATACCAGCAGGGGAGGCCTTATCAATGAAGCCGATCTTGCAGATGCGTTAAATAAAGGAATTATTGCCGGCGCCGGACTAGACGTGCTATCTACAGAACCTCCGGATACCAACAACCCACTGCTTCATGCAAAAAATTGTTTGATTACGCCACACATAGCCTGGGCAACTTTTGAAGCGCGGAGCAGGCTGATGGATGTGGTAGTAAATAATATAAAAGATTTTTTAGCAGGAAAGGCTGAAAATGTGATAGTGAAATAATAACGGCCGTTGCTGTCACTGCACGGTTATTTCTTGCGTCCTTTGAACCAGGAATCAGTTTATAAACAAGTGTTCTTGTCTTTTTACACGTCAATCAACCGAAACGCGGATAACCTCATTTTTACTCTTCAACATACTCTAAAATATCACCTGGCTGGCAGTTCAAAGCTTTACAAATGGCTTCCAGCGTGCTGAAACGCACTGCTTTGGCTTTTCCTGTTTTCAGAATGGACAGATTGGATAATGTCAGATCTACTTTTTCCGAAAGCTCATTTAGCGACATCTTTCGCTTTGCCATCATCACATCAAGATTTACGATAATTGGCATAAGCTTATACGGTTAATTCGTTTTCTTCCTGAATTTCGACTCCACGTTTGAATATCTGGGAGATAATGTAAACCATTCCGGCAATGAAAAGATATTCATCGCCACTGGTGATCACCGGCGACTCAATCTTTATATATTCCACCAGGTAATGAGAATAGGTCTTTCCAATGAGACTCATTATTACCCAGATTGCCAGCAGCAGATAAGCAATTTTTTCCAATTTTTCCGTTACGAGCATAGTAAAAGGCGATTGAAGCCGCAGTTTCTGTAGCAAGTCGACTACCAAATACCAGACAGTACTTTTCAAAGCTGAAACCGCTATCACGATAAACATCGCGTAAACATATAACGTGACGCTTTGTTGACGAATACTGAAAATAGAAAGGTCAACATGATATACCCGTTCGGCCCAGGCAGGATTAATAAAACTTGCCACGAAGGAAAGAATTTCGCTTCCGCATTCTATCGAGAATCCAATAGCCGCGAGCAGGGCAAGATATTTCATCACCGTTAAAATTTTTTCTGTTTTTGTTTTCATTGTAATTTTATTTAGAAGTCCGAATATCAGAATTATTTATTGATAAGCAATAAATTTTATTTGATCATTAATAAAAGAAAAGAAGAAGTTTCACGAAATGCCTAAATAGAAATTAGCAGAATTTCTTGCTTTGCTGTGTTTCAAAGAACATAAATCATTTATCAATATTCTAAAAGAAAAGCAAACCATTTAAGAAACTTAAATTTCATTCTTCAGCAGGAAAATCCTAATTTTCGGCTTGTAAGTAGTTGCTGTCCTGTCTGAAAAAGAGCCGCTTTTATTATATGGACAATCAATTTATCATTCCACAAAATTCAATTCTTAAAAATTACGTCAGCCTGATTTGGCAATCATGCGGATCTCCCGATTATAAAAAGGAAATGATCGTGCCTTCAGGAACCGTTGAAATTATTTTTAATTTTTCTGAAAATCTTTTTACCGCAGAAATCGGAAGTCAATCTCTTCCGGTAAAAAAATCTTTTATTAACGGGTTTAATACAAACCCCATCTTTCTGAAAGTGCCCCGTCATCATTCATTTTTCGGAGTGCGGTTTCATCCATTTGTTATCCGGCATTTGTTCCGGTTTAATGCAGGAGAATTTGCCAACCGCACCATTGATCTCGCTCTGATCGATCCATTTTTTAATACTCTGTGGCATCATCTTTATGAAGCAAAAGATTTTGCACAAAGAGTGTTTATTTTCAGAACATGGCTTTTAAAAAAAACGAATGGCATCATTCCGCAGGAAAATCCAATTGACCTGTTTTTGAACCATGACGCGGAGAAAAAACATTCTGTTGCCACTCTTTCAAAAATGTTGTATAGCTCACCACGCCAGCTTTCCAGGAAATTTTATCAATTGACCGGGATGAATACCTTGCATGTTATCCAGTATAAGAATTATCTCAAAAGCCTCGGACTGATGGAGAATCCAAACCTTTCCCTGACTGAAATTTGCTACAGTTGTCATTTTTCTGATCAGTCTCATTTTATAAAGGTTTTTAAAGATCTTGCCGGTATTACGCCGGGCGAATATAAAAAGCAAAAGAGTTTTTTGAAGGGACATATTTTTCAATAATCCTTTTTTTTAAAATGTCCATTCTATACAATTTACCGCACTTTTCATGAAAGATATTTGCAGGAAACATGATCAAAATGAAAATGATTTTCTTATACCTTTCTATTGTTTTTGCCAGCGGTGTTTTATTTGTAAACATGTATAATTCGATTGTTGATACAACGGCGTGGGGTGCTCATTTTCCTCAATCCATTCAAACAACAAGAGATTATTACCAAAGCGTAAATCCCGGAACTTTTTTCCGGGTTTTCTCCCCGGTCAACCAGGTGCTTGCCTTATTGTCCCTGATCCTTTTTTGGAAAACGTCGGTTAATGTGAGAATCTTTTTATTGGTTGCATTTATCCTTTACGTGTTAGCCGACGTTTTTACGTTTGCCTACTTTTATCCAAGAAATGACATCATGTTCAAATCGGATATTTCCACCAACCTGGAAGCCATCAAAACCGCGTGGAAACAATGGGTTCCTATGAATTGGGTCAGAAGCCTGGTCATTTTAGTTGGCCTTATCTGCTCCTTCATTGCCTTACACAGCATTTCAGTACAGGCAACAAAGCT
>JAICYZ010000413.1 GCA_025933935.1 Chitinophagaceae bacterium | reverse complement strand
TGAATTGAATTGATCAGTTTTAATAAAGTAATTTCCGCCTCGCCGATCAAAATAAAATCCGCGCCTTTATCCAGATACATTTCGTATCGATCACTGGAATCAGAACTTGAAACAATAACAGTACAACCCCATTGTTTCGCAAGATGAATCATCCGGAAAGCCGCTTCTCTCATATTCGTTAGACACATTTTAGTGAGGTAATTAAATCCATCATCATAAATCACAAAAAATGTCGGATTTATTTCTTCAAGTACCGGCATGATCTCCTCGGGTGCATGAGAAAACATGGTATCAAAAAATGAAACGGCATAACCACTTTGACGTAGGAATGAAGCTGCATATAGAGTTCCCAATGGGGCATACGGTTGCCCTATCGACCATTGTTTAGGATCGAAACGAAGAAAATAAGAATGAGAAAAAAGTATCTGATTCATTTACAAAAAGATTTTTTACAACCTTGTTCGCGGTGCAAGATTGAGATAGCAAACGCATTTTTTACAAACTTCATTTTTGTCCATATCCAGGGTCTTTCTGAAGCTGATTGCTTTGTCACTATTTAAAATTTGATCCAGAGATTCATTGTGGATATTTCCATAAGATTGATGAAAAAAACAAGGCTTTACATTTCCATCAGCTTCAATGACAGTGGATACCCACGGCGCGTTACAGCGCTTAAACGGAAAATCATTCAAGCCATAAAAAGCTGCATAATAACTGTAAATTTTCCTGATCTTTTGCGCTGATTCAGCAATAAAATTATTTTCAAAATCAAGCACATTACAGATCAATAAATTCTCAATGATATTTTCAAGATCGGGCAAATCTTTTTTTGATAAAAGAATTTCATGCTGCCTGTTTTCATCCCAAATCAGTTCGCGGTTAAATGCATGACTGCTAACATCTGCAGGTAAAAAGCTGATTTGTTGCAAACCAATTTCTTTTGCAGCCTCAATAATTGCGAGCCACTTTCTAAAATTCAATTGATGAATAACAGTTCGGCCGGTAATTTTAAAATCAGGATTTAATCGTTTTATGGCTGCGATTCCTTCTTTCATTTTTTGGAATGCACCGGGAATATTCCTGATCCTGTCATGTGTTTCTTCATCGCCATCAAGAGAAACAATAATATCATTCACATAAGCTACCAGCATCGAGGCATTTTTTTTAAGCGTAAGTCCCGTTGACAACAAACTCACCTTTATTTTTTCCTTATTTAGTATTTCACAGAAGCGAAAAAAATGTGGGTTTAATAATGCTTCTCCGCCTGACATCAACACTTGTTGTGTTCCAAACTTCTTTAGTGAAGACAACAATCCCTGGATATCCTGTTCATTTAATTGTTTCAGGTTACGATTTCCCTTCCAGATATCGCACATCACACAGCGGCAGTTGCAAGCGCTGTGAGGCATCAGGATAACAATCGGCAAAGCCTTAATCCTGCTGGTTTGCAGCGTTCTGTGACGTTGATAAGTTTGATATAATGTTTGATTAAACATCACCATAATTATTTTGGATCACTATCCAGTAAAAAGGATTTTTACGAAACATCAATTTGCTGATCCATGAGTGTGGATTGTGTAAAATCTTATAATTATACGGTTTTAAATCACACAAACGATGATGAAAATAATATTTCGACATCTGCGGAAATCCAAGCTCTGAAAAATATTTCCGCGTTCTTTGCCTTGCATGGAAAACTTCTTCAATCGCATAAAAAGGGCTGTCAATAAAATGTATCTCTCCTTGCAGCGTTAAATGCTGCAATGCAGTATTGACAATCTCTTTCAATGATTTGAAATATTGAATAGAAGCAGCAAACACGATCAAATCAAACTTCTGATCAGCGAGAATTCCAGAGCGAATGTCACCAAAAAGAAAATTGATCCGTGCTCTTTTTTGAAAAACTTTTTTTGCTTTTTTTAGCTCTGTCCTGTTTACATCAATTCCTGTAACCGTTCCTTTTGTTACCAACGCCAGTTGTGCTGTAAGCCAGCCGTTACCGCAACCAATCTCAAGAATGTTGCAAATCCGGCCCTGCTTTTTAATGTAGTGCAAAAGATGATCACAACTTTTTTTCCTGATCTTCCATTCTTTGAAAAGCGGATGAGAATGATCGACCTTTGGAAGCCTTACAGTCTCACTTTCAGTAAAATACCTTCCTTCTTTTTTTCTTAAGGAAATATAGAGTCGCTCAAATTCATTTTGACTTAATGAATCAACCTGAAAAAGATTGTTGTTTATGATCCGTAAATGATTCAACACAAATTGTATTAAAATTTAAAATCCTTGTATTTCCGGTTGGCGGTATTTCCAGACACGTTGCAATA
>JAICYZ010000112.1 GCA_025933935.1 Chitinophagaceae bacterium | reverse complement strand
GGATTTCTTTTTGAATAACGATTTGTTGAATAAAACCGATCAGAATATCGTACAAAATTATATTGGCGAAAGCCCGAAAACCCAGGAGTTGGGCGAGGATGCACCGGGAAATATCGGAACCTTTTCCGGCCTGCAGATTGTTAAAAAATTTATGGATAAATATCCTGAAACAACCCTTTTTGATTTGATGAAAATGAATGCAAGAGAGATTTATGAGAAATCAAAATATAAGCCGCGTACTTAATTCAGCTTTGCAGGAACGATCATCTCGAAAGACGGAATATTGATGATAAATGTTTGCTTGTTGTGGCAGTTTTCCATGAAATACATTCCCTGCATCTTTCCCATTTCGCTGCGCAAATTGCAGCCGCTTACGTATTGGTATTTTTCGCCCGGATTTATAACCGGCTGCATTCCAATAACGCCTTCTCCTTCTACTTCACGATGCTCGGTTGTACTGTCGAAAATGTACCAATGCCTGCGTAATAATTGTACCGGAAATGAATTGCTGTTTTCGAGTGTAATACGATAGGCAAACATATATTCGCTGCCGGCGGGATTGCTATATTCAGGCTGATAAAACGTTTCCACGCTTACTGTTACGCCTTCAGATATTTTGGAGTTCATGGTATTCGGTTAATGATAAAGTTATTAAAACTGGTGAATTAAATAAATTAAATTTTTCTTGCTTTACTGTAACCATTCTTTAAAAGCCATTGCAATATTTTCTCGCGGTGATCGCCCTGGATGATGATTTCGTTGTCTTTCACTGAGCCGCCGCTGCCACAAAACGTCTTTAATTTCTTTCCAAGAAGTTCTATTTCATCCTCTTTCATAGCAAAGCCTTTTATAATGGATACCACTTTTCCGCCACGGTGCTTTTTGTCTAACACGACAGTTAATAACTGCTGGTTTGGCAACAAATAATTTTCAATTTCTTCTTCATTTGGTGGCTGAAAATCAGAAGCGGTTGAATAAACAATTCCACCGCTATTATATAACTTTTTCTTCGCCATTTTATTGTGTTATTTCTGCTTTTAAACTTAAGTCCAAACTTTTTGCCTGATGAATGATTGCCCCGCTTGAAATGTAATCGACCCCTGTTGCAGCATAGACTTCAATGTTGTCGATCGTGATTCCGCCACTGGCTTCCGTTTCATATTTTCCTTCAATTATTTTTAACGCTTCCCGAATTTTTTCAGGAGAAAAATTATCAAGCATAATCCGGTTTACTTTTCCGGTTTCCATTACTTTTTTTACATCTTCAATGCTTCGCGTTTCTACTTCAATTTTTAATCCCGGTTTTTTTTCCTGTATATATTCCCACGCTTTTTCAATCGCTTTTTGAATACCGCCGCAATAATCGATGTGATTGTCTTTCAACATAATCATATCGTATAAACCAAAGCGATGGTTTACGCCGCCACCGATTCTTACTGCTTCTTTTTCCAATAAACGGAAATTTGGCGTTGTTTTCCGCGTATCTAATAACCGGGTAGAATAACCGTTGAGTTTTTCTGTATATTTCTTTGTAAGCGTGGCGATTCCGCTCATCCGTTGCATACAATTCAGGACCAGTCTTTCACAGGAAAGTATCGTGTGTATTTTGGCACGCACTTCAAAAGCGATTTCACCAAAATGCATTTCATCGCCGTCACTTTTAAATTTTTTTAAAACAGAAGATGCATCAACATAAGAAAATATTTTTTCTGCAACATCCACACCGGCAAGAATTCCTTCATCTTTTATTTTAAGAACAGCTTTCCCATTGGCATTTTTGTCTATACAGGAAAGCGATGAGTGGTCCCCATCCCCAACATCTTCGCGCAGCGCGTTTGAAATCAATTCTTCAAGTTCGTGCTGGTAATTTTCATTGTGAATCATGGAACAAAAATATAAAATGAATTCAGAAGGATTTTTGAAAGAAATAATTAATATTTTCTCGGCTAAAAATATTTATCAACTGCTATGCCGTAAGTAATTAACAAATTTTTCCTGTTCGTCCTGCTTATTTTGTTGTAATCCATGGCAGCATTGATGGAAAGCCATTTATTCAGCTTTACCGAAAGCTGGTTATTAAATTTGAGGATGTAATCTTTCAAAGAAAGTAAAGAAGGTTGTATAAAATTGGTGCCCTGGAGAATAACGGTATTTTTAAAAGACCATTTGTATTTAACCCTGAAAGAATTTCTAACAGTTTGATACACATCTTTTCCTAAAACAGGATCGGTAAGATCGCTCGTTTCATACAGAAAACCGTCACTTACTACAAGATTAAGTGCCGGATTATTTACAAAAGTGTATCCCAGTCCAATTCCGGATTGAACCCGGTAATTTATTTTTAAAGAATAGCTTTCGTCAAAGTTCAGCAGCGCCCAATAATAAAGCTTCTGCACATTTTTTAAATAATCAAGATTTGATGAAAAAGAAACATCATTATTGGAAAGCTTCTGGTCCTGCCGGCCGTAAATCCATGAAGCGCCGGCATTAAAGCCAATCCTTTTTTTATTTACTTCGTACCCGGCTGCATTCGTTAAGACATAAGAACTGGTCTCTTGTGTTCTATTAATGGTTCCTGATGATGCAAAAGAAAAATGGTGATGGGTAGAATCATTAAACTGACCAAAAGAAACCAAACTAAAAAAAATAGAAATAAAAAATAAAAAGATTTTAAACATGATTCTTATAAACCAATTTTTGATGGGAGGAAGAACCTGCTCATCAGTAAATCAATAAATAATGACAATTTCGTCTTTCAATTATATTCGATCATTGCCAAAATAACTGTGTAAAACACCTGGCAGCATGATTCCCTCTTCTGTTTGATTGTTTTCCAATAATGCCGCTACAATTCTTGGCAATGCAAGAGAAGAACCATTTAATGAATGAACCAATTGTGTTTTGCCATCCCCTTTAAAACGAATCTTCATCCGGTTGGTCTGAAACGCTTCAAAATTGCTGACAGAGCTTACTTCAAGCCATTTCTGCTGCGCTGCACTGTACACTTCAAAATCATACGTTAGTGCAGAAGTAAAACTCATATCGCCGCCGCACAAACGCAAAATGCGGTAAGAAAGATTTAAAGATTGTAATAGTTTCTCAACATGCAAAAGCATTTCTTCCAGCACGTCATAACTTTTTTCCGGATGAACCAATTGCACCAATTCCACTTTATCGAACTGGTGTACACGATTCAATCCCCGAACGTCTTTTCCATAACTTCCCGCTTCGCGCCGAAAACAAGGAGTATATGCGGTCATTTTTATCGGCAATTCATTTTCTTTTATGATTTCATCCCGATAGATATTTGTGAGCGGCACTTCAGCCGTTGGAATTAAAAACAAATTATCAAGCGTCACATGATACATTTGACCTTCTTTGTCGGGCAATTGCCCGGTGCCATAGGCGCTCGCTTCATTTACCATAAAAGGCGGCTCATATTCCGTATAACCTGCTGCTGTGTTGAAATCAAGAAAATATTGAATTAATGCGCGTTGGAGTTTTGCGCCTTTATTTTTATAAAAAGGAAACCCTGATCCGGTTACTTTATTTCCTGTTTCAAAATTGATGAGGTCATATTTTTTTGCCAAGTCCCAATGCGGCAAAGCGTTATTGGGAAGCGTTGGCTTTTGTCCGCCTTCTCTTACCACTTCATTTTCTTCAGGTGTTTTTCCTTCCGGAACAGAGGTATGAGGAAGGTTGGGCAATTTTATTAAGTTCAAATGAAGCGAATTTTCAACTGCATTTAATTTCTCTGTTACCGGTTCTAAAAAACTTTTTAAACTTGCCACTTCAAGCTTTTTTTCTTCAGCCAAACGCTTGTCGCCTTTCGCCATCAACTGCCCGATTTCTTTGGAAAAAGCATTTATTTTCGATTGCCTTTCATCCAGTTCAAATTGTAGTTTTTTTCTTTCGTCATCCAGAAAAATTATTTGATCAACCAAAGCAATTTCTGAAAAATGCTTTTTAGCAAGTCCTTTTAAAACTGCTTCCCTGTTTGTTTTTATAAAATTTACCTGTAACATTCTGTTGAATAATTTTATCTGCAAATATAGGAAATGAGGTAGGAGATAACAGGAACGACACATTCGCAGGATAAACTAACAACAGCAAACGAGGAAATAACACGAATTTATTATTGAGCACCGGCCATTTTCTTAATTGTAAATCCAAATAGTCATCTAAATTATCTTTGCCGAATGCAAACACAAGATGATTTACAAGCACGTTGGTGGAAATTAGAAGAACAGTTCTTTAAAAAGTTTGGCAAAAAACCGGATGTTGAAGCGATCTTATTTTTGATCGGCATCCAGGAGATCGGCAATTTTAATCCAAAAAAGAAATTTACCAAAGAGCAAAAGCAAGACCTGATGCACGTTGCGGTTTGCAGCTTACTCAGCCAAAGCGGTTATTATGAATTTGACGATTATGATGAAGATAAATGGCCGCATTTTAAACAACTGAAGGATCTGCCTCACTACAATATGATGGAGCAGGAAAATTTTTTAAAAGACCATATTTTACTTTACTTTGAAAATATCGGCGAACCTTTTAAAAATTTTTGAATGAAGAAGTTATTTTACCTGGCTTTTTTTGCATTTTTCATTTCCTGTACTGCCAGTAGAAGTGCGAAAAATAATGCAGCTTCTAATGAATTTGTAAAAATACAAACGGACTCCGGAACTATGATTGCCAGGCTTTATAATAAAACGCCCTTGACTACTGATAATTTTTTAAAGCTCGTTAAAGAACACTTTTATGCAGGGTTGCTGTTCCACCGGGTTATAAAAGGTTTTATGATACAGGGCGGCGATCCCGATAGCAGAAACGCCAAACCCGGGCAGGAACTGGGTGAAGGAGGACTGAAATATACGATTCCGGCAGAATTTGACACTTCTCTTTTTCATCAAAAAGGGGCTATGGCGATGGCGCGTGAAAGTGACGATGTAAATCCTAAAAAAGCCAGCAGTTCAACGCAATTTTACATTGTAGAAGGCAAAACTTTTACAGATGGCGAAATGGATAAGATAGAACAGCATTTTAAAATAAAAATTCCGGAAAATCACCGGAAAATTTACAGAACAATTGGAGGCGCACCGTTTCTGGATGAGAACTATACCGTTTTTGGACAGGTAATTGACGGCCTGAATGTTATTGATAAAATTGCTGCCGCTCCACGTGATAAAAACAACAGGCCCTTGCACGACATTAAAATGAAAATTACTTTATTGAAAAAGAAGGAAGCCAAAAAATATCAATAAAAATATTAATTTGCGATTTTATTCAAAAAAAATAATTTTTAAAAATATGAACTTCCCTGCAAACTTAAAATACACAAAAGATCACGAATGGGTTTCTATTGATGGCGATACAGCTACTGTCGGCATTACTGATTTTGCGCAGCAGGAACTCGGCGATATCGTATATGTGGAAATAGACACAAAAGATAAGCGGCTGGAAGCGGAAACGGTTTTCGGAACCGTCGAAGCGGTGAAAACAGTAAGCGATCTTTTTATGCCATTGGCAGGAACAGTTACTGAAGTAAATCCGGCCTTGGAAAGTGAACCGGAAAAAGTAAATACAGATCCTTACGGACAGGGCTGGATGGTAAAAATAAAAGTTGACAATCCCGGTGATGTAAGCAAATTGCTGGATGCCGATGCCTACCAAAAGCTGGTTTCATAGATATTTTACAAATAATGGAACAGCAGAAAATTCATGTAGCAAAGTTTTTGCCAGGCATTGCCTGGTTTTTTGTAGTAGCCATCTTAACGCTGATGCCAGGAAAAGATGTTCCGGAAGTTGGCTGGATGGACAACATACCGAACTTTGATAAATTTGTTCATGCATGCTTATTTGGTGGATTAACCTTTTTATTTTGCCTGCCTTATTTCAAATCCTCATTCTCAAAAAAGCAAAAAATAAATCATTTTTTGCGCATTGCGCTCGCTACTATTGTGTGGGGAATTACGGTCGAGTTCCTGCAAAAATATTTTGTAGTCGGCCGCGATTTTGAATTATTGGATTGGGCCGCAGATTCTGTTGGAGCACTTATCGCACTTTGGCTAAGTATTCGTATTTTAAAGTACCGGGAGAAGAGATATATGATTGAAAAGTAAATTGAGGTGCAGTAAAACAATTTTTCTAGCAGATTCTTATTTTCTTAAGAATACATTACCAATATTACTTTGCCGGATGATTAACCCTAATTTTATTATTTATACATTTGCAAGATGAAAAATGTTGATAACATGGAATACAATACAACCCGTAACCATCTTACGATTAGAGAATACGGCCGTCATATTCAAAAAATGGCGGAGTATGTGTTGACGATCGAAGATCGTGAAAAACGCCAAAAAAACGCAAATGCACTTGTTGAATTAATGGGATTTTTAAATCCACATTTGAAAAACGTGGAAGATTTCCGCCATAAATTATGGGACCACTTGTTTTTAATCACTGATTTTAAATTAGATGTAGATAGCCCCTATCCAATTCCAACCCGCGAAACGCTGAGGCCTACACCAGATCCGCTTCCTTATCCCAAAAGATATCCGAAATACAATCATCTCGGTAAAAATATCGAGATAATTATTGATAAAGCATTAAGCGAAGAAGATGCAGAAAAGCGCCAGGGCTTTGCTAATTCGATTGCTTATTACATGAAACTTACTTACAGCAACTGGCACAAAGAACTGGTTCATGATGATAATATTCAGACCGAATTGTCTGCTATTACCAAAGGCGAACTCGAATTTAATACCCGTCCATTTGTAAAGCATCGTGTTGAAAATGTTCGTGAAGAATTCGCCGGAGGGAAATACCGTAAAAATTTTGGACAGAGAAATAATAACCGAAATAATCAGGGTGGAGGAGGAAGAGACAACAGGAATAACAGAAAATTTGGAAAGAAAAGATTTTGAGATGACTTTCACCGTTTAAGTAGTTTAACGGAAGGAAATATCAAAATAACCAAATAATTTACCCCGGCATAACATAACTTGCCGGGGTTTTATTTTTTTATCTCAAATAGAAGACATTTCTTAATGGGAACATTTGAAGTAACAGGCGGAAAAAAATTAAAGGGAAGCATTACACCACAGGGGGCTAAAAATGAAGCGCTACAGGTAATTTCAGCGGTTTTATTAACATCAGAAAAGGTAATCATTCACAATATTCCGGACATTATTGATGTAAATCTTCAGATTGAACTGCTGCAAGGATTGAATGTAAAGATTGAAAAGCTTGATTCAAATTCATATCGTTTCCAGGCAGATGATGTAGATATCGATTATTTAACTTCTCCGTCATTTCAAAATAAAACCGGCAGGTTGCGCGGAAGCGTAATGCTTGCGGGGCCGATGCTTGGCCGTTTTAGAAGCGCTTATATACCAAAACCCGGTGGCGATAAAATTGGCCGCAGAAGATTAGATACACACATCAATGGTTTTAAAAAACTCGGCGTTCATTTTGACTATGATTCCGATGAATCTTTTTTTCATTTGCATACTTCCGCGTTAAAAGGAACATACATTTTATTGGAAGAACCGAGCGTAACCGGCACAGCCAACCTGGTAATGGCAGCAGTTCTGGCAGAAGGAACAACTACCATTTACAATGCTGCCTGTGAACCCTATATTCAACAGCTTTGTAAAATGCTGAATAACATGGGTGCCAAAATATCCGGTATTGCCAGCAATATGATTACGGTGGAAGGCGTGGAAAAACTGCACGGAACTACTCACACGGTTCTTCCTGACATGATTGAGGTTGGTTCTTTTATTGGCCTTGCGGCGATGACACAAAGCGATATTGTTATAAATAATGCAGGATTAAAACACCTGGGAGTGATTCCTGAAAGATTTCAGCAACTGGGAATAAAAATGAATTTTTCCGCTGATAACATTCATATTCCTGAACAGGAAATTTATGAAATAGAAACTTTTTTAGATAGTTCGATGCTTACGATTTCAGATCATCCATGGCCTGGACTTACGCCGGATCTGATAAGCATTATCCTGGTTGTTGCAACCCAAGCAAAAGGAAGCGTGTTGATCCATCAGAAAATGTTTGAAAGCAGGTTATTTTTTGTAGACAAAATTATTGAAATGGGGGCACGCGTTGTATTGTGCGACCCACACCGCGCTGTCGTTGTAGGGCTTGAAAGAAAATTTCCCCTTCGTGGAATCTCGATGAGCAGTCCGGATATCAGGGCTGGCGTTGCTTTATTAATAGCCGCATTAAGTGCGGAGGGAAAAAGCGTGATTCAAAATATTGAACAAATAGACAGAGGTTATCAATATATTGACAAAAGACTACAAAAATTGGGGGCGGAAATAACAAGAATCTGAAAATTGAAAATTAGCAAATGGACAAACAATACAACAAGATCATTTTAATAACAGCTCCTTCCGGCTCTGGAAAAACTTCTATTGTAAAACATTTAATGAAAAAATTTCCGTCACTTGCTTTTTCTGTTTCCGCTACTACGCGCAAGCCCCGTGATGATGAGAAAGACGGAAGAGATTATTATTTTATCTCGGAAAATGATTTTAAAGAAAAAATTCATAACAAGGAATTTCTCGAATGGGAAATGGTATATGAAGGAAAATATTACGGCACTTTAAAATCGGATATCGAACGCATCTGGAAAGAAAATAAAGTTCCGGTTCTGGATATCGATGTACAGGGTGCAATCCACGTACAGCAGCAATATCCGGTAAATACGATTTCGATATTCGTGCAAGCTCCATCGGTGGAGGAATTAAAAAGGAGATTAAAATTCCGTGGCTCCGAAACTGATGAATCATTGCAGGCAAGAGTGAACAAATCAACTTATGAGATGACCTTTAAAAAGCATTTTGAAAATATTATTGTCAATCAGAATTTTAAAGAAGCGTGTACGGATGCTGAAAAAATTGTTGGCAATTTCCTGAATAATTAAAAAACTTCCGTTCATTTTCGTTTTTATAAATTTGTCTCGTATGGACTGGATGACATTTATACCCATCTTAATCGCCTTACTCGTTATCGGATTTTTTTCCGGCATCGAGATCGCTTTTATTTCTGCCAACAAATTATCTGTTGAACTGCGAAAAAAACAAGGCAGTTATAGCGGCAGAATCTGGTCCATCTTTCTATCTAAACCTGCACGCTTTATTGTTACCACACTTCTAATTACCAATATCCTACTGGTTATTTACGGGCTTTTATGGTATGGCGTGCTGTCCGTTATTTGGGATTATTGGGGAATAGATAATCCTTATATTATTCTCACAGCAGAAATAATTATTGGAACTTTTATCCTGCTGTTTTTTCAATTTATTTTTAAAGCCTTTTTCAGGGCGAAAGGCAATTCCATTACTTCAAGTGGATTTATCGCTTTTTTTGTAAAAAGCTTTTACTCACTTTTTTCGTGGATCGCCAAATACTTTGTAAATATCGCAGAGTGGATTTTGAAATATATTTTTAATGTAAAACTGCAACGCAAAACCGAAGCTTTTGCAAAAATGGATCTCGCTCATTATGTACAACAACTGAACATGAATGACAGCGACGAACATTCTGAAATGAACAACGAAATATTTGAAAATGTTTTGTCGCTTTCAGAAACCCGGATTCGCGAATGTTTGATACCAAGGAAAGAAATTGTTGCAGTAAACATTAATGCTTCTGTCCAGGAAATTAAAGAGCGGTTTATAGAAACAAAATTGAGTAAACTGGTTGTTTTTGAAGAAAATATTGACAATGTGCAGGGATACGTTCACCAACTGGATATGTTTAAAAATCCAGAAACGCTTCGGTCTGTTTTATTGCCCATCCCGGTGATTCCATCAAGTATGAAAGCCACTGACCTGATCAATAAATTTACCAAGGACAGAAAAAGCATCGCGTGGGTGGTGGATGAATTTGGTGGAACAGCCGGCATCGTGACGATGGAAGATTTATTGGAAGAAATTTTTGGGGATATCAACGATGAGTATGACGTGCAGGAAGAATTTGTAGATAAGCAAATAGCTCCAAATGAATTTCTTTTGAGTGGCCGATTGGAACTGGATTATCTCCAGGAAAAATATAAGCTTGAATTCAGGAAAAATGAAGACACTGAAACGCTTTCCGGTTACATCATCAATCTTCATGAATCGATTCCGCGACAAAGAGATCGCATTATTATTGACGATTATCAATTTGACATTCTGAAAGTGAGCGAAACAAGAATTGAAAATGTGAAGCTGAAAATATTGAGATAAAGTAGCTTTGTTGTTCAAATTTTCCGGCTCAAATTTTCGGTGCAGCAAACAAACAAATAACAGGAATTCTTCCTCAATGAAATAACATGAGAATCGCAGTAAATGCCAGCTGTTTATCAGATTTTGTTTATGAAATTTTTTTACGGATGGCGGCTTCTAACCCTAAACAAACTTTCCTTTTTATTTTTGATAAACCCTTTTCTGAAAAAATAAATTTGCCTCAAAACGTCGTTCCTCTTGTAATTGAGCGAAATGGAAATAGCCGTTTGAAATGGAAATTCTGGTATAAGTTGAAAATTCCCATTGCGTTAAAAAGACACAAGGCTGATATTTTCATTAGTGAAAAATTCATTTCTTTAAGAACAACCATTCCCCAATTATTACTTTTTCCTGATTTCACTTTTATTCATCAGCCTTCGTTTTTAGATAAAAAATCAGTTCGTTTTTATAAAAAAAATACTTCGCTGTTTTTAAACAAAGCCGCAAAAATTATTGCCGGTTCCGATTTTTTTAAAAAAGAAATTATAAAGAGATATAAAATAAACGAAGAAAAAATAATCGTGCTTCCTACGGAAATCACAAATGATTTTGAAGAAATACCTTTCGAAGAAAAAGAATCAATTAAAGAAAAATATGCAGAAGGAAATGAGTATTTTATTTACACCGGAATCATTAGCCCCCAACAAAATTTATTGAATTTATTAAAAGCATTTTCCTTTTTCAAGAAAAGGCAAAAGAGTAAAATGCAACTACTTATTAGCGGGAAACGGGGAATTGATTACGAGCAATTTACAGAATCGCTCCGCCTTTTCCGGTTTAAAGATGAAGTAAAAGTTTTAGATAATTTATCTGCATCAGAAATAGAAAAAATCATCGCTTCTGCCTATGCAATGATTCACGTTCCGGTTTATGATAGCGGCTACTCACAAGGATTACAGGCCTTGAAATATAAAGTTTCTGCCATCCTTTCTTCTACCGGAGCGCTATCGGAATCCTTTGCTGATGCTGCACTTTATGCTCACCCAGAGAACTTTAAAGACCTTGCAGAAAAAATGATGTTGCTGTTTAAAGATGAAAATTTGAGAAAGGATCTCATAGAAAAAGAACGTTTACAAATAGGCAAATTCTCACACAAAAGCGAGAGCATTTTGTTCGAAATCATTAAAGATATTGCAACAAAAAATCCCCTGCGCACAGGGGATTTGTAATAGGTATTTTAATTCAATTTTAGAATTTCGCTCCTTCCCCTTTTTTAGGAATTGATTGAAGGATAAATTGTCTTATTTGTTCGTTTGCTGTGGCGCGATCGTCTTTCCGCATATAAACCATATGTCCGCTGCGGAACCCATGCCAGCTGATCCGGTCTTTTAGTTTCCCGGAAGGATCCATTTGCCACAAACTATATTTCGCATTAAAGAAATCGCATGCGCCGTCATAATATCCTGATTGGACCATCAAATGCAGAAAAGGATTTTGTGCCATTGCCTGGCGCAGATTATCACCGGTTTGATTGTTCTTGTTATCCCATGGCCACACTCTTCCAAACATGTTGTATTTCAGGTCTGTTTTGTATTTTAATTCTTCCCTCAAATACATATTAATCGCAGGCGTAAAAGAATGTAACCACGAAGTAAGTTCTGCATTATAATCAGGCGATTCACCGGCATCTTGCTTGTCTATTCCACGATAGCGGGAATCAAGCCTTCCAATAGTGAATCCTTTGTCGCG
>JAICYZ010000438.1 GCA_025933935.1 Chitinophagaceae bacterium | reverse complement strand
CAAAAGTGAGAGCCGTCACGCATCATTTGAAAGGGTTAAAGATCGCCATCATGGGTTGTATTGTAAACGGTCCCGGGGAAATGGCTGATGCTGATTTTGGTTATGTAGGAAGCGGCCCTGGAAAGATCACTTTATACAAAGGAAAAGAAGTGGTGAAAAGAAATGTTCCTGAAGGAGTTGCAGTAGAAGAATTAATTACTTTGTTAAAAGAAAATAATGCTTGGGTTGAGCCGGCTGTTGCTGCTGCCGTTTGATCAGGCTTCAGCAAAGCAAGAAATAAGATGATTTTTATTTTATCATTAAAATCCTTCCTAAAATCTGCTAATTTTTTAAAAATTGGAAATACCAAATAATTGCCTCCTATTTTTGCTCCGATTTTTTTGATTCCTATCATTTATTAACATCGAAAATTTCAGACAAAAAAGTATTTTTTGGTTCACCCAATTTGGTAAACAGCTTAAATTATAAAATGAAAACAGATTTTCTCGTAATCGGCAGTGGTATTGCAGGGCTCACTTATGCATTGAAAGTTGCAAGAGAATGTCCGGACAAAACCATAACGATTCTAACCAAGACAATTTCAGAAGAAACGAATACAAAGTACGCCCAGGGGGGCGTGGCAGGCGTTACTGATTTTGAAAATGACAGTTTTGAAAAACATATTGAAGACACTTTAATTGCCGGCGATGGCTTGTGTAATCCCGAAGTAGTTGAAATTGTAGTGAAAGAAGGTGTAGAGAGGATCAAGGAAATTATCAACTGGGGCGCTGATTTTGATAAAGACAAAACAGGTGAATATGCATTGGGAAAGGAAGGCGGTCATAGTGAATTCAGAATTCTTCATCACAAGGATGTTACAGGAAAAGAAATAGAAGATACCTTGCTTGAAGAAATTGCGAAAAGGCCAAACATTCAGTTAATAGACCATTGCTTTGTAGTCGATATCATCACACAACATCACCTTGGTTATTTGGTTACAAAATCGACACCCGATATCGAATGTTTTGGCGTCTATGTTTTGAACCTGGAAAACAATCAGATTGAAAAAATTATTTCAAAAATCACTTTGCTTGCCACAGGCGGAAACGGCCAGGTTTACAGGACCACTACCAATCCGTCGATTGCTACAGGAGACGGTGTGGCTATGGCTTACCGGGCAAAAGGACGGATTGAAAATATGGAATTCATTCAATTTCATCCAACTGCTTTGTATGAAGCCGGAAAGAGCGGACAGGCTTTTTTAATTACAGAAGCGGTGCGCGGTGATGGAGGTATATTGCGAAATATAAAAGGCGAAGCCTTCATGGAAAAGTATGATGAAAGAAAAGATCTGGCGCCCCGTGATATTGTGGCAAGAGCGATCGACAGTGAAATGAAAATAAATGGAACAGAACATGTTTTTCTGGATTGTACAAAAATGGATCGCGAAAAATTTCTGCGTCATTTCCCGAATATTTATGAGAAGTGTTTGTCAATCGGAATTGATGTTTCAAAACAATATATTCCTGTCGCTCCGGCAGCGCATTACAGTTGTGGTGGAATAAAAGTAGATGAATGGGGAAGAAGTTCGATTAGCAATTTATATGCATGTGGTGAATGCGCCAGTACTGGCCTACATGGTGCCAACAGACTTGCAAGTAATTCACTTTTAGAAGCAATGGTATTTGCCCACCGTTGTTATTTGGATGCTGTAAAAAGAATAAAAGCCGTAGAATTTAATGAAGCAATTCCAGACTGGAATGCAAAAGGAACGAATGCTCCAAAAGAAATGATCCTTATTACACAAAGCCTGAAAGAATTGCAATTGCTGATGACCGATTATGTAGGAATTGTAAGAACGAATGT
>JAICYZ010000334.1 GCA_025933935.1 Chitinophagaceae bacterium | reverse complement strand
TAATTCACCGAGATAAAAAAAAGCAGTTTTATTACTCACTCTCGCTGCCTGCTGCATATTATGAGTTACCATCAGAATCGTGTATTGAGCTTTCAATTCGTGAATCAATTCTTCGATCTTTGCAGTGGAAACCGGATCCAACGCGGATGTTGCTTCATCTAATAACAGCATTTCAGGGTTCATTGATAATGCTCTGGCAATGCACAATCTTTGTTGTTGTCCGCCTGATAAAAAAGTTCCTTTTTTATGAAGCGTATTTCTAACTTCCATCCACAATGCAGCTCTTCTCAATGACGTTTCAACGATCTCATCTTTCTGTTGTTTGTTTAATTTAATGCCATTCAAAATATATCCTGCAATAACATTGTCATAAATGCTCATTGTTGGAAAAGGATTCGGCCTTTGAAAAACCATGCCTACTTTCCTTCTCAACATAACCGGGTTCATTTCATAAATTTCTTCGCCATTCAATTGCATGGAACCGCTTGTGGTCGCGTTTGGTGTTAACTCATGCATCCGGTTGATACACCGGATAAAAGTAGTTTTTCCGCAACCCGATGGCCCCATGATTGCCCAAACATTATTTTTGTCAATATCGAGATTTATATTTTTCAGAATATGACTTTTTCCAAAAAAAGCACTGAAATTCCTCACTTTTAAAATTGCACTTTCCATTTACTTTGAACTATTTTAGAAATAATATTTAAGATCAGGATCATCAGGATCAAGAGCATTGAAGCGCCCCATGCAAGCTGATGCCAGTCTTCATAAGGGCTGGTGGCATAATTGAAAATGATCAGCGGCAGGCTGCTCATCGGTTTAAAAATATCGGTAGTCATAAACGGGCTGCCGAAAGCCGTAAAAAGCAACGGCGCCGTTTCCCCGATCACTCTTGAAATACTTAAAATAACGCCGGTAAGAATGCCGCTCAAACCTGTTGGTACAATAATTTTCAGCATGGTTTTATAATAAGGAACGCCAAGGGCAAGAGACGCTTCTTTTAAAGATTCCGGTAAAAGTTTCAGCGTTTCTTCTGTTGATTTTATAATCGAAGGAAGCATCATCAAGGCAAGTGCAACACTTCCCGAAAATGCTGAAAAGCCGCCCATCGGCCTGACGATCCATTCGTAGATGATGATACCGATTACGATGGAAGGAATTCCCTGCAAAACATCAACAGCAAGGCGGCAATAATACGCGAGCCTGGATTTTGTTTCTTCACTCAGGTAAATTCCGATCACAATGCCAACAGGAATGGCAATGATGCACGAAACCAATAAGATCAGAATACTGCCCACCAATGCGTTTGAAACGCCGCCACCGGCTTCACCTACCGGCTTTGGAAGATGAGTTAGAAATTGCCAGTTGATCGCGGAAATTCCTTGCCGGAAAATATAAAACAAAATGAATAACAATGGTAAAGTCGAAATGATCGTAGCGGCAATGATCACTCCTTTGAACCGTTTATTTTTCCGGTTCCTGTGAGCGGTTTGCTTTTCAATCTCGCTCTTTGAATCATTCATGTTTATTAAAGCTATTTTTAGCATTTCTATAAATCATTTATTCAACACACTAAAGTGTAAAGCGTTTAATAATTTGTTTGCCGATAATGTTGATCACCGTGGCCACCACAAATAAGAATAGTCCCATTTCTATCAAGGCGGAAGTATAAATTTTTCCCGTTGCTTCAGAGAATTCATTGGCGATGACGCTTGCCATCGTGTTTCCCGGGCTAAAGATCCCTGTTGGAATTGAATGCGTATTCCCAATCAACATGGTCACTGCCATCGTTTCTCCCAACGCTCTCCCCAATGCCAGCAGTAAACCAGCAAATAAACCGGATTTTGTATAGGGAATAATGATCTTTGTGATCACTTCAAACCTGGTTGCGCCAAGCGAATAAGCTGCTTCTTTCAAGTGATCCGGCACCATTGAAATTACCTGCCTTGATAATGAAACGGAAAAAGGAAGAATCATGATCGCAAGGATTATGGAAGACGTAAAAATGCCCACGCCATACGGGGGAACATTTAATTTGATTTCGATGATCCGGACGATCGGGACTAAAACAAACAATCCCCAGAAACCGTAAATCACGGAAGGGATTCCGGCAAGCAAGTCGATCACATTCTTGAACGTTTCTGCAACAATTCCTTTCTTGTAATATTCACCCAGGAAAATGGAAACGGCGATTGAGAAAGGCGTTGAAATTAGCAGCGCCAAAAAAGAGGTCAGCAGCGTTCCAACAAGAAAAGGCAAAGCGCCGTATTCATCTGCCACAGGATCCCACGTTTTATCATAAAAAAATCCTGCTCCCAATGCTTTTAAGGATGGAAATGAATTGACGAGCAGTGTAAAAAAAATCGCTATTAAAATAATGACTGCAACAATCGCCGAAAGTGTCAAAGTTTTTTTGAACGCTTTTTCTTTAAAATTAATGCCGTTGTTTTTAAATGTAATCGCTGGTATCATTCTTTTTATTATTAAAACGCTGCGGAATCATTTTCATGAAACCGCAACATTTTTTATTGAATTATCGAACCCTGTTATTGCAATGTTTTATCACCATAAGTAACCGATTTTAAAATGGCTTCTGCCTTCTTAACAGCTGCGTCCGGTAAAGGAGCATAACCCAATAATTCGGCATATTTTTGCCCGTCATGAATCACATAATTTACCAGATCAACCGTTGCTTTTGCTGATGCCTCGGTTCTGTTATTATATTTCTGATCCTTATACAATAACAAATAAGTAAAGCTGCAAATAGGATAACCATCGGCGGCGGCGGTGTTTGTCAAAGAAACCCTCATATCAGCAGGAAGATCAATATTGGCTGCTGCGCTGCTCGATTGCAAAGTTGCTGCAACAAAATTTCCGGCTTTATTTTTCAGCTGCGCTGCGGGCATTTTATTTTGAAGGGCATAAACCAGTTCCACGTATCCAATGCTTCCGGGAGTTTGTTTGATCAAACCACTTACGCCTTCGTTTCCTTTAGCACCAAGGCCTGCAGGCCAATTAAGAGATTTCCCTTTACCAGGTTTCGCATTCCATTCTGCACTTACTTTAGATAAATAATCTGAAAAAATATAAGTGGTTCCGCTTCCATCCGAACGATGGATTATAGAAATGGCAAGATCCGGAAGTTTTACATTAGGATTAAGTGATGCAATATTTGGATCGTTCCACTTTTTGACCTTTCCTAAAAAAATGTTTGCCAACACTTCCGGAGTAAATTTTAAAACGGGATCGCCCGGTAAATTACAAGTAATGATCACTGCGCCCAGGCACGTTGGAATATGAACGATTGGCGCAGGAGATTTGCTCAATTCTTCGTCACTCATTGGTGCATCTGATGCTCCGAAATCAACTGTTTTGTTTTGCAATTGTTTGATACCGCCGCCTGAACCGATAGATTGGTAGTTGACTTTAATTCCTTTTTCCTTGTTATATATGTCAAATACCTTTGAATAAAAAGGATAGGGAAATGTTGCGCCGGCTCCGAGTATTCCATTACTGTTTTCATCCGAATCCTGGTTACCTTCTTTTTGAGAATTATTACCGCCGCAAGATGCTAGAGCAAAGGCAGTGATTAATAGTGGTAAAATAGATTTTTTAAATTTCATCATTTTAGTTGTTAGTTGTTTTGTTTTATTTATTAAATAAGAAATAAAGTGTGATCCTGCCTTCCAGATCGTAATCATTTTTTAATTTTCCGGTTGCGTCCGGAAGTTTGTTATCAAACTGATCGTACCACATGTTCGGCATGATGTGAACATTTTTGTATGGAATAAAATCCAGTCCAATCGTTGCAAAAGATTCTTTATTGCTGTTGTACGAACCGATGTATTTATTATC
>JAICYZ010000006.1 GCA_025933935.1 Chitinophagaceae bacterium | reverse complement strand
GGTTTTGATCTTTTATACAAATCCGGATTATTAAAAATAATTTTCCCGCAAATGATTGCCCTCGTGGGCGCTGAATATATCGATGGTAAAGGGCACAAAGATAATTTTTATCACACATTGCAAGTGCTGGATAACATATCTGCAAATACCGATGATTTGTGGCTTCGCTGGGCCGCAATTCTGCATGATATTGCCAAGCCTACAACAAAAAAATTTGAAGAAGGCCATGGTTGGACTTTTCACGGACACGAAGTAGTTGGTGGCAGAATGGTTCCGAAAATATTTGCTCAATTAAAACTTCCTTTAAATGAAAAAATGAAGTTTGTAAAGAAGATGGTGGAATTACATTTGCGTCCCATAGGTCTGACAAAAGAAAATATTACAGACTCGGCTATACGAAGACTGTTGTTTGATGCAGGAGATGATATAGAAAGCCTGATGATCCTTTGCAAAGCCGACATTACTTCAAAAAATAAGCAAAAAGTTCAGCGTTACCTCGCCAATTTCGAAATCGTTGAAAAGCGTTTGAAAGAGGTAGAGGAATCGGATCACCTGCGAAACTGGCAACCACCAATCACTGGCGAAATTATTATGAAAGAGTTCGGATTGCCACCGTCGAGAGTTGTTGGAGAAATAAAAAATGCAGTTCGTGAAGCAATATTGGACGGGGAAATTCCCAATGACTATGAACCGGCATTTCAATACATGAAAAAAATTGCAGAAGATTTAGGTATAAAAAAATAAATGGTTAATCCATTTCTTCCGTCAGATCGCTTTCCTTTTCATAAATAAAAATTCCAGATATTTCCTTATTTACTGCCACGTATTTTTAAAACAAAGCCTTTCTTTTCAAATGTTTAATTCAACTGGAAGCCTTAAATTTGTGATATGGCAATTTTAAAATTCAGAGTTTACTGGGAGGATGATGACAGCGTGTATCGTGATCTTGTTATAAAACACACTCAAACATTTTTGGATCTTCATAATAGCCTTTTAAAATGTTTTGAGTTTGATAACAAGCATGAGGCTACTTTTTTCAGAAGCAATGATAAATGGCAGCGCGGTAAAGAAATTACATTGGACAAATATGACAAAACATATAAAGCGCAGCCTTTGCTGATGAGCGAAACCATTCTGGGAACTGAAATACGCGAACCAAATCAAAAGTTTATTTATGTTTATGATTTTCATAAAAACTGGACGTTTCTTGTAGAGTTGATCAATGTAAATAAAGAAGAAAATCCGAAGCTCGTTTATCCATCATGCAGTCGCAGTGAAGGTATTGCGCCAAGCCAGTACGGCACAAAAGGACTGATCAATGAAAAACTTTCGGAAATTGAAGAAAAGTATGATTTAAACACTTCGATTCTCGCCGACGGCTACAGCGAAGAAGGCGAAAGTGAAGATGGCAATGAAAACGAAGAAGAGGAAGTAGACGACAGCGCTGCTGAAGAGATTTAAACTTATTTGCGGTTCTATACAAACCGGCAATCATGAATAAAAAAACCTGCCTTATTATTTCCGGGCCAACAGCTATTGGCAAAACGTCTTACGCAATAGAACTTGCGTTAAAACATAATACACAAATTATTTCTGCAGACAGCCGGCAATGTTTTAAAGAATTAGATATTGGCGTAGCGAGGCCTTCAAAAGAACAGCTGCAAAAAGTACCACATTATTTTATTGATACACATTCTATTCATGAAGAAATGAATGTAAAAATATTTGAAGAGTACGCTTTAAAAGCTGCGCAAGAAATTTTTAAAAATAATGATGTTGCGATAATCGTTGGCGGCACAGGTTTGTATATCAAAGCCTTTGCTGAGGGCTTGGACGATATCCCGGAAGTGAGTGAGACGATTCATCAAAAATTAAATGATCAATACGCTCTTTCGGGAATTGAATGGCTGCGCAACGAAATACGATTGAACGATCCGCTTTTTTTTGCCAAAGGGGAAATGCAAAATCCACAACGAATGTTGCGTGCGCTTGAAGTAAAACTCTCTACCGGAAATTCCATTCTTGAGTTTCAGTCCGGGAAAAAAACAAAGCGTCATTTCGAAATAAGAAATATCAATTTAGAAATTCCGCGCGAACAACTTTATAAAAATATCAATCATCGTGTGGATGAAATGATGGATGCAGGTTTGTTGAAAGAAGCAGAAAGCTTATTCCCTTTTAAAGATCTCAATGCCTTACAAACGGTAGGTTACAAAGAATTGTTTGATTATTTTGAAGGCAAATATTCACTCGGGAAAGCAATTGAAGAAATTAAAAAAAATACGCGCCATTATGCAAAAAGGCAAATGACCTGGTTTAATAAGTTTATCGCTCAGGGTTGAAAGCAAATTCAAAAAGTGCCGCTCAACATTCAACTTTCAATAATTTAACCTCATTCACTTATATTGCATGATCATTTTTTTAATCATTCGCGATGTCAATACTTACTGTCGAAAATTTATCCAAAACTTATGGCAATATTCAGGCTCTGAAAAACGTCAGTTTTTCTGTACCGGAAGGAACCGTTTTCGGAATTCTCGGACCAAATGGAAGTGGAAAAACCACCACGCTCGGGACCATTACTGATATTTTAAAACCAACCTCCGGCAGTTACCGGCTTTTTGATGAACCGCCATCCGCAGCGAGCCGCAGAAGAATTGGCACCTTGCTGGAAACGCCAAATTTTTATCATTATTTATCAGGGGTAAAGAACCTTGAGATTGCCGCAGAAATAAAGAAGCATGGAAAAGAAGATATTGAAAAAGCATTAGAAACGGTCGATCTTACACGAAGAAAAGATTCGAAATTCAGCACCTATTCCCTGGGAATGAAACAGCGGTTGGCGATAGCATCGTGTTTGCTCGGTAACCCATCAGTACTCGTTTTTGACGAACCAACCAACGGGCTTGACCCGGTAGGAATCGCAGAGATCAGAGAGCTAATGAAAAAACTTTACCGTGAAGGAAAAACGATTATTATGGCCAGCCATCTTTTGGACGAAGTAGAAAAAGTTTGTTCCCATGTGGCAATTTTAAAAAAAGGAGAGCTGATCACTTCCGGAAAAGTAAACGAAATCCTTTCAAACGAAGATATTGTTGAAGTTTCATCTGCAGACAATAAAAAATTATTCGAAATATTGCAGCCAATTAACGGTAAAACAAAAGTGACCGATGATAATTCGGTCATAAAAATATTTTTCCCGGTTGGCGCAGCTGACCTTGCTGCGGTAAATAATTATTGCTTTAATAATGGCATTATTCTAAATCACCTTGTGCTAAAGAAGAAAAGCCTTGAGGCAAGATTTTTCGAACTTACCAACAATTAAAAAACTTATGACACATCTTTTAAAAATCGAATGGCTCAAAGTAAAAAATTATAAAGCTTTCTGGGTATTCACTATTCTCTATGGATTCGCGATTCTTGGAATTAATTATACCGGATTTTATATAAACGAGCTCGCTGTTGAAAACATGCCGGCAAGCCAGATGCTTTTGGGAACTCCGTATGCATTTCCAAAAGTATGGGAAACAGTAGGATTCATGAGTAGCTGGTTACTCTATTTTCCCGGCATCCTTTTCATTATGCTGCTTACCAATGAATTTAATTTTAAAACACACCGCCAGAATATTATTGACGGCTGGACCCGCAAAGAATTTATTACCGTAAAATTTGTCTTTGCCCTTTTGTTTTCTATTGTTGCTACTGTTTTTAATTTCCTGATAGCCTTGTTATTCGGCTTAATTACAACCGGCTCTCATTTTTCTTTCTCAGGAATCGAAAATGTTGGTTATATATTTATTCAAACTGTTGCTTACATTACTTTTGCCCAATTTCTGGCTATTCTTTTTAGAAAAAGCGGCGCCGCCATCGCGGTATTTTTTTTATACGGATTAATTTTTGAATTTATCATCTGCATGTTGATCAATCACAAATTGGAATTATCACCCGTCGGATATTTTTTGCCGTTGCAGGTTACTGACGTAATGCTTCCTGTTCCATTTGGCACAAAAATCATTTATGACCATGCGCCGGATTTATGGATTATGGTAGTTGCAAGCATCGTCTACATTTGCGGATATTATTTCTTTGCTTTGAAAAAATTTACAAAGGAAGATTTATAAAACGACGTTTTCTTAGTGTGTCGAAACTTATTTTTTCTTCAATCCTGAAAGATAATTTTCCAGTGCAGAAACCATGCTTGGCGCTTTGGGTTGAGGAGCAATGATATCGGGTTGAAAGCCGGCGTTAATTACTGCTTTTCGCGTGTTGTCGCCGAACGCGCCGATAAGAGTACCATTTTGCTTAAAATCAGGACAATTTTCCGTAAAACTTTTTACTCCCAGCGGAGTAAAAAAACAAATGATCTGATAATCATGCTTTTGAATGATGTCTTTCACATCATTGGAGATAATTTCATATAAAACAGGGATGGCATAAACGCAATTGTTCGAAATAAGCCAATTGGTAATTTCGCTGTCAAAGGAATGTGAACACGGATATAAAAATTTTTCCTGCTCTTTATATTTAGTGATTACTTCAAAAAGATTTTTGTTGGTACCATCTGCAAAAAAAACCTTGCGTTTCCGGTATAAAATAAATTTCTGCAGATAAAGCGCCACTGATTCTGTAATACAAAAATATTTAACCTCCGGACTGACTGTTATCCGCATTTCTTCGCAGGTTCTGAAAAAATGATCGATGGCATTACGGCTGTTAAAAATAATCGCAGTAAAAGAAGGAATATCGATTTTTTGTTTTCTGAATTCCCTTGACGGAATTGGTTGTACACGAATAAATGGAGCAAAGTTTAAATTCACCTTATACTTTTTTGCCATCTCAAAATATGGGGATTTCTCATTATCAGGCTTAGCCTGAGTAATCAGGATATTCTGAATTTCCTTTACGGTCTTGGGTTCCTTAGGCGCAGTATTTATATCCATTTTAGGGTTCATGCAGTAATGCAAAGCTATGTGTTTTTAACCATATCCGTTCAAAGCCTTTTGAAAATAATACGCTAAATATCATACTAAATAATCAATAGCCACTTTATAAAGAATGAACAAGGGAATAATTTCTGCACCTGCTATATAAATCACAAAATGGAAAGCATTTAAAGGAATTTTGCGTTCAATAGCGCCATAACTTTTAACATACCTCGATAAAAAAAACAAACCCAGGACCATATAAGATATATTGATCACATCCGGCAACCAGCCGGGATTTAAAAACGCAAGCAAAATGATAATTGGCACAAGAATGATTCCCGTTATTTTATTTACAAGGAATATCGCAAAAATGTAATTGTTGGTTGTTTCCTGGATATCGGACATCCAACCCATAAATTTGATCAGACAAAATTTTATGAAATATAACGCGGCCACGCTCAAAATACAAAAAGGCAATAAAAGCTTGCTGCTAATGAACCGCGGCGGATGAAAATAGTTAAAGAGCAACCAAATGTATATTCCGGCTGTAATTGCAAAAAAGATGTTCATTATAAAAGAAGGAAACTTAGCCTGCTCTAATTGATCAGCCAGTTGTGTCTGTCGAAGCGAAGTATTAAAATAAACCCTGAATAGATTTTGAAAATAAGCAGGAAAAAAAGTCTTAAAAAGCCCCAGAATTAAAAGAACCGTGCATAAAGTATAGAACAAAAATTCTTTACCGGATCGCGGGTGCGGCTGCTCGATAAAATAAACAGGCTTGTCTTTTATATTGATAAATTTGTTATTCAATAATAATTTATTGATAACAAAATTGTCCGGATTTACCGCTTGAACTTTTGCCACAAGGCTGCTGTCGCTGCGGTTTTCAACTGAATCTGGCTTTTGAACAGCAATATGATGCGTCTCTGCAATCGAATCTTTTGCCTGTGCTGTAGTTTGGTGAACAGGAATCCGGGTTAAATGTGCTTTTGTTGTATCTGCTCCTCTTCGTTTAGGAATAACGATATTTTTCTTTGCGGGTAAATGGTTCGTGTCGCTTTTTTGAGTAGAAAAACTATCGTTTGTATTTTGGGCAGACGAGGCAGTAGAAAATAAAATAGCAACAGCGCAGATGATAATACGGATAATCCTTTTCATTTTCATTTTGTCAAAAATAGTTGATATATCCAAAATGTATTTTAGAAGAATTTCTGATGTCAAAATTTACATCGTTTCTTTTTCCTACTGCATAACTTAAATTTAGTAACCCAAATTTAGTTTCAAATTCCAATCCGATTCCTCCACTGGCGAATGAATTCGAATATCGCGTCGTATTAAATTCTGTTTTCGTAAAACCAAAGTCAGAAAATCCAAAAAAATACGAATTGGTTCCCACTAAATATCGGTATTCACCCGTAAAAACTGCGTACCGGTTCGCATAAATACTTTCTTCGTCAAAACCGCGAAGTATTTTATATCCACCAATGCGGAATAGTTCGTTCTGAAAATTTTGAGGACTTTCCAGCAAGCCAATGTTTGCAGCAGTTTTCAAGGTGCTCATTTTTCCCAGGGGAAAATAATGTGCGCCGCTGGCGATGATTTTGAAACGATACGTTTTTAATTTAACAGAATCATACAGCGAATTAAAATCAAAGCCGGGATTTAAAGGATCTTTTAAATTTATGATGTCATTATTTTTGGTAGTTTTTTTAATTCCTCCTGACGCGGTTATATGCAGTTCATTTCCTCGTCTTGGGTTCAGCTGATAATTGGTATTTACAAAATGATAACCAATTCCTACATTTCCGGAACTCACATCAATATTTGGCGGCAGTTGTTTGGAATAAATAATCTGGTTTGTATCCACTCCACCAGCAAGTAAAAAATCCGATTCATTTTCATAAAAAATTTTAAACGTTTTGTTAGACGAAATGATATATTGAAGTCCTAAAATTCCGTTCAATTGGAGATACGAAGAATCGCGTTTTAGCAGGTGGAATGAGAAATCAACTCCAAAGTTCGAATTAAAAATATATGGCTTTGAAAATCCAAGATTTAAGCGGGGGGATTGTGGCTGAAGTTGCTGCCAGTTCAACAAAATACTTTCGCCATTTCCTAAAGCATTTTTTAAATCAAGGTGAACATCAGCCGTAATTTGAGCTTTGCCGGTGATCGTATTTGCCGGTACAAACCCAATCAGGACATTTACCTGGCTGCTCCGTTTTGGTTCCAGATATAGATTCAGCGTAGCACCGGTTCCAAGCATCGAAACATCCCATCCCTGTTGTTCCTGCAAAAAAGGAAGATCGCGAATGAGTTTGCTTATCTTCTGCAATTTTTGATTATTATAAACGCTGCCATTATAAATTCCTAAATAATGTTGAAGAAATAAATTTTTGATTTTTACTTTTCCATAAACATGGATGCTGTCAATGTGATATAATGGCCCTTTTGTGACGTGCAATTCCGCTTTTATTTTTTGGCCTTTTATTTCAACGTTTTTTAAAGAAACGGCTGCAAATGGATAACCGGAATTTTCAAAATATTCAATAATTTTTTGTTCCTCTAAACGCAAGCGGGAAAAATCAATGTTTTTATTTTCGAATTGCTTTTCATTCCAACCGGTATTTTCCAAAATGTGTGGTTCAACACTATCCGTTGAAATCTTCGCCCATTGATACTTTTCACCCAGATATAATTTCACTGTTGCGCTCGTTGAATCATAAAAAACCGAATCAACCGAAGCTGTTGCAAAACCTCTGTTCACAAGCAATTCAGGCAATTTGCTGATGTAAATTTCTGCTGATTCCCTCGTATCAAAAATTGTTTTAAAATTAAATTGCTGAATTGAAGAGGAAGTATCTTTGCCGACTGAAATATATTGAACGGCGTATTTTTTTTGAGAAAAAACAGTAGCCGCAAATAAAAATATAATTAAAAAAACAGGCATCACAAAGCGGCGCAGATATTTGAGAATTCGGGTGTTCATCTTTGATTTTTCAAATCTAATTTGAAAATGCCAAAGCGGGAAAATTCCAGCTGTTTTTAAGTTTTTATAACCTAAAATTATTTTCGACAGCGCGTAAGCCGATCGTAGCAACATTAAATTTTAAAATTTGGCAGGTATTTATATCCATATTCCTTTTTGTAAACAAGCGTGTTATTACTGCAACTTTCATTTTTCAACATCCTTGATTATGAAAGAGGAAATGGTGAAATCACTGCTAAAAGAGATTGAAATAAGAAGCGAAATTGGAAAACAAAATGAGGAAAATGAAACAGCGATTCTTTCTTCAGAGGATGAAATAATAGAAACCGTTTATTTTGGCGGCGGCACGCCCAGCTTGCTTTCTTACAAAGAAATTCATTCAATTATCTCTTCAGTCAACAAACATTATAAAGTAGCAGCAAACGCAGAAATAACGTTAGAAGCAAATCCGGATGACATCACCTTTGATAAGTTATATGATTGGAAAAATGCAGGCATCAATCGTTTAAGCATCGGCATACAATCTTTTATTGAGCGCGATTTAAAATGGATGAACCGGGCCCATGATGCAAGGCAAGCTTTTGATTGCATCAACCTGGCAACAAGCGCCGGTTATAATAATTTTTCTATTGATTTGATTTTCGGAACACCCGGTTTAACAGACGAGGAATGGCAAAAGAATATTGAAACGGCGGTAGATCTGAATGTGCCACATATTTCTTCTTATGCGTTAACGGTAGAGCCGAAAACTGCCTTAAAAAAAATGATCGAGTTAAAAAAGAAAGAAAATATAAACAATGATGCTCAGGCTGTTCAATATGGAATTTTAATGAAAGCGTTGCGGGAAGCTGGTTATGAGCATTACGAGATATCGAATTTTGGCAAACCTGGTTTCAGAAGTAAACACAACAGCAGCTACTGGCAGGGAAAAAAATATATAGGTATTGGTCCTTCTGCACATTCATTTAATGGAAAAATGCGCATGTGGAATAAAGCAAACAATACGTACTATCTGAAATCTGTGGAGCAAAATGTCATTCCTTTTGAAAAAGAAGTGCTTAACGAAACACAAAAGATGAATGAATATATCATGACCTCTTTACGAACAATTGAGGGAGTGGATTTAAATTTTATACAAAATAATTTTTCCGAAAAAGAAAAAACGAGGATTGAAAATGTGTTAAGCCAAAAAATAAAAACCGAAAATTATTCTATTAAAAACAATAAAATAATTCTGACTGATGAGGGAAAATTGTTTGCCGATGCCATTGCTGTTGAATTGTTTTTATAAGTAACCCCACTTTTGTTTGCAGTGGCGTTCCTGTTATGAAATATTCGTAAATTTTATTGAAAAACGCCAATCTCTATCTAGATCCGAAAAATCCTTTTTTGAATTTTGGCTTTATTGATTTTACATTTGCAGCCGTAAATGGTCCCCGATAAATATCGGGGTTAAAAGGGAATCCGGTTAAATTCCGGAGCTATCCCCGTAGCTGTAATATGGCCTGTTAATTTTTGAAAAAATAACAACAGGTAATTTCTCTCACACCACTGTCTGCCAATCGCAGATGGGAAGGCGAAAGTAAACATTAAGCCAGAAGACCTGCCATTTATCAATTTTTATTCAATGCTTTCGGGAGAAAAGCGGAGATGTAAAGTGGCTTCATGCATTTTATATTTCTTCTGATTTCCTTTTTATTCATGTAAAAAAATTAAACCTTAAGGAAATGAAATGTAAAATGATGACTGTTTTATTTTTGCTTGCTTCTGCTGCGTCTTATGGACAAGATTCTGCAAAAACACTGAATGAAGTAATTGTAACCGCAACAAAAAGTCCCATTAAACAAAGCCAGACAGGAAAAATTGTAGATGTCATTTCGCAGGAACAATTGCAAAAAAGCTTTGGAAAATCTCTCGGCGAAGTATTGAATCAGCAGGTCGGAATGATCATTAATGGCGCTGACAACGTTTTAGGAACAAACCAGACTGTGTATATGCGCGGCGCTTCATCCGGCAATACGTTGATATTGCTCGATGGTGTTCCTTTATATGATCCTTCCGGCATCAGCAGCGAATTTGATTTGAATAACTTTGCGCTTGATAATATTGAAAAAGTAGAAATTTTAAAAGGTTCGCAATCTACTTTATACGGCTCTGATGCAGTGGCCGGAGTGATCAATATCATCACGAAAAAATCCGGAAAAAAACCGCTTAATTTTAACCTCGACCTTTCTGCCGGAAGTTATGAAACATACAAAGGTGCTGTTTCTTTATCGGGTAATAACGGTCATGGACAAACGTTTTTTGTTTCTTACAACAAAATAAAAAGTGCCGGATTTTCATCCGCATATGATTCCACCGGAAAAAATCATTTTGACAAAGATGGATTTAACCAGGATGTATTTCAATTTAACTATGGTTTTAAACCCTTAAAAAAAACTTCAATCAGCTTTTTCGGAAAATACAATAACAACCACGCCGACCTTGACGCAGGTGCTTTCCAGGATGATAAAGATTATACAAATCACAACGATAATTTGATAGCCGGAGCAGTAGTTGACTATAAAGTGAAAAACGGTTTTATCCGGTTCCAATATTCTTACAATCGCTTCAATAGAAATTTTTTAGACGACTCAACTGACGTCGGCGGTTTTTCAAATTATCAAAGGGGAAAATATAATGGCACTTCCAATTATGCAGAAATATTTACGCATCTTGATTTGAGCGATCAGATAGAACTGTTGACCGGTGCAGATTACAGGCAAAGCTCCAGTAGCCAGCTTTATATTTTTTACCCTGATTATGGATTTCCTGCATTGCCAATCTCCGCCGATAGTGCTAAAACAAGTCAGTTCAGTTATTATGCATCTTTAATGTACAAACAAAAGAAAGGTTTCAACCTTGATTTGGGCAGCAGATGGAATCACCATAATATTTATGGCAGCAATTTCACTTCTTCTGTAAATCCGTTTTTGCTTTTGGACGAACATTATAAAATTTATGCAAATCTTTCTTCCGGATATCGCGTTCCATCCATTTATCAATTGTATTCAGAATATGGCAACAGGAATCTGAAACCGGAAGTAACAACCAGTTTAGAAATTGGCGGCCAATACTTTTCGGACAAAATAAGCGGAAGAATAACCAGCTTTAGCAGGGATGGCAGAGATGTTTTTTACTTTTATACAGATCCGGTTTCTTATTCAAGCAAATATATTAATGCAGATAAACAAAATGATTATGGAGTTGAAACAGAAGCAACAATTAATTTCTCTAAACAATTTTCTGCTTCTTTAAATTATACTTATGTAGATGGAAGAATAGCCACAACCGCGGCAAATGGAAAAGACACTTCTTATTTCAATTTGTATAAAAGACCAAAGAACGTTTTAAATATTTTTTTCAACTTGCAGGCAACAAAAGATCTTTTTCTCTCTGCAACCTTTAAAGCTGTGAGCAAAGCGTTTGAGCCACAATACAACGGACCTTCTTATGAATTAAAAGGATACTATACTTTGGGGTTCTATGGTCAATACAATTTTAATAAAGCCATTAATATTTTTGGAGATTTCCAAAATGTAACTGATCAAAAATATTTTGTAACACGCGGTTTTACAACGAAAGGATTTAATTTTAATGCGGGTTTAAAAATGCGGTTGTAATTTTTTTTAATTTGCTGATAGAATTGTTCCAGTAGTTTCATCTTTCCTACATTTGAAAAAAAATGAATGCCAAGCATTGCCAACATTTCAAAGACCGAATTAATTACTATCACATTTACTTTGTTTGCGGTAATTGATATTTTAGGATCTATTCCTGTTTTGATTTCATTAAAAGACAAAATGGGTGGACAAATACGGTCACTTCAGGCAACGATTGCTTCCGGCGCTTTGATGATTTTATTTTTATTTGTAGGTGAGCAATTTTTAAACCTGCTCGGCCTTGATGTACATTCCTTTGCAGTAGCCGGAAGTATAGTAATTTTTATTATCGGCCTTGAAATGATCCTCGGAGTTGATTTTTTTAAACAGGAAAACAATCCAAAAAGCGGAAGTATGGTTCCCATTGCGTTTCCTTTAATCGCAGGGTCGGGAACGCTGACAACGATTATGTCTTTAAAAGCCGGTTATCATGACATTAATATCCTGCTCGGAATCTTGATTAACTGTATTGTGATTTTTATTGTTTTAAAGTCACTTAATTGGGTAGAAAAGGTTCTAGGTCCAAGCGGATTGTCAGTAATCAGAAAATTTTTTGGCGTCATATTAATTGCCATTGCCGTTAAAATTTTTGGAAGTAATATTGCAGCTTTTGGGGCGTGATTGTTTAAAGTGAATTGTTTAAAGGTTAAAGGTTTGGTCTCGTAGTACAATGGATAGTATAAGAGTTTCCGAAGCTCCAGATCCAGGTTCGATTCCTGGCGGGACCACAAAAATTATCAAACCTATGTTTTTTGCTTATGTTTTAAAAAGTATTGAACATAATTATTTTTACAAAGGTCACTGTAAGAATTTAACAACTCGCTTGCAACAGCATAATTCCGGTATGACAGAATCTATTCGCCCATATATTCCTTTTAAAATGGTTTATTTTGAAGAGTTTGATACAGAAAGGGAAGCAATTGAAATAGAAAAATATTTTAAAACAGCTGCCGGACGACGGTTCCTGAAAAGCAAGATGTTTCAACCATAGATGTCTCGTAGTACAATGCCCGCCCGGCTGAACCCGTTCGGACGGGGATAGTATAAGAGTTTCCGAAGGTCCCGATCCAGGTTCGATTCCTGGCGGGACCACCAATTATTTTTATTAAAATCTTCCCAGTAAAGCAACAAATTCGGACAATTCGTATTTTCAAAAAAAGATACAACTTTCGTAAATTTGCAATGTTAAGTGAATATATCCAGTTCACTTTTTTTATCGTTTTTATAAAAAATTTAATTACTCAGTAATATGTTTGAATCGTTAAGCGACCGGCTTGATACCGCGTTTAAAAACCTGAAAGGACAAGGAAGAATTACCGAATTAAATATCGCTTCCACAGTAAAAGATATTCGTCGTGCCCTCGTCGATGCCGATGTAAACTATAAAATCGCAAAAGAATTTACTGATACCATCAAAGAAAAAGCTACCGGTGAAAAAGTGATCAACGCGGTTAGTCCAGGCCAATTGATGGTTAAGATCGTAAAAGATGAATTAACCGATTTGATGGGTGGAGTTGAAACGGATTTGGACCTTAGTGGAAATCCGGCAATTATTTTAATAGCGGGTTTGCAGGGTAGTGGTAAAACAACCTTTAGCGCAAAACTGGCGAATTATCTGAAGACGAAAAAAGGGAAATCGCCACTACTTGTTGCGGGCGACGTTTATCGGCCTGCCGCAATTGAACAGTTGAAAGTTTTGGGTGGACAGATCCATGTAGAAGTTTACAGCGAGCCTGAAAATAAAAACGTCGTTGAAATCGCTCAGAATGCTTTGAAAGAAGCAAAATCAAAAAATAAAAATGTAGTTATTATTGATACAGCCGGCCGACTCGCCATTGATGAGGTGATGATGACGGAAGTGGCGAATGTTAAGAGTGCTTTAAATCCAAAAGAAATTTTATTTGTAGTAGATAGCATGACCGGCCAGGATGCGGTGAATACTGCAGCTGCGTTCAATCAGCGATTGAATTATACCGGGGTGGTTCTTACAAAACTCGATGGTGATACCCGCGGTGGTGCAGCTATTTCCATAAAATACACGGTAAATAAACCGATCAAGTTTGTCAGCAGTGGAGAAAAGATGGAAACCCTCGATGTGTTTTATCCGGAGAGGATGGCGCAGCGTATTTTGGGAATGGGTGATATTGTTAGCCTGGTAGAAAAAGCACAGGAGCAATTTGACGAAGCGCAGGCTGCCAAGCTCGAAAAGAAAATTCGTAAAAATCAGTTTGACTTTGAAGATTTTAAAACACAGCTTCACCAGATAAAAAAGATGGGAAACCTGAAAGACCTGATGGGAATGATTCCGGGAGTTGGAAAACAAATAAAAGACATTGACATCAATGACGATGCCTTTAAAGGAATTGAAGCGATGATTAATTCAATGACTTTGGAAGAACGCCGCAACCCGGATTTGATAAATCCCAGCCGGAAACAGCGTATTGCAAAGGGAAGTGGAAAAGATATTGCTGATGTGAACCAATTTATCAAACAATTTGACCAGATGAAATCCATGATGAAGATGATGAACAAAATGCCGATGGGAAAACTGGCTGGATTAGGAAGAAGATAAACTGTTGAAAAATGAAGCATTAAGGTCATTTTTTTGAAAAAATAACATAATTCTTTTGCGTGTTTCAAGTATTGCCTTATCTTCGCTTTCCTTTATATAAACCAAATTTAATCACAACCCAAGAAAATTTCTATTTTTTATGGCTGTAAAAATGAGATTGCAACGCCATGGCTCAAAGAAGAGACCATTTTACTTTATTGTAGTTGCGGATGCACGTAGCCCACGCGATGGTAAATTTATTCAGAAACTCGGTTCTTACAATCCTTTAACGGTACCTGCAACAATACAGGTTGATCGTCAGAAGGCATTGGAATGGTTGCACAAAGGTGCACAACCTACTGACACAGTTCGTCGTATTTTAAGTTTTAAAGGTGTGCTTTATCTGAAGCATTTGCTTCGTGGAGTATCACTAGGCTTATTTGACGAAGCAGCTGCAATGGAAAAATTCACCAAATGGAGCAGCGAGCATGACGCAGAATTTGCTAAACGCCAGGAAACGCACAAAAAAGCAAGAGCCGCAAGCCGCCCTGCATTTGTAAAAAAAGCAGAAGCGCCTAAAGCAAAGCAGCAGGAAACTCCGGCAGCAGCACAAGGTGAATAATCTGTATTAAAGTAAAAAATTTAATAAAGCTTTAAAAAGTTGTCTCATTCGTGAGGCGACTTTTTTTTATTTTAGATCTACCGTAACGGTGTGATTAGCATTCGTTTTAAATCTAAGACAACGACGATTGATTATTTTTGTTTTAGAATAAAAATAAATTAGGAACCGGCCATATTTGTATGTTTACCTGATCTTCGTTCCTCACAGACCGGCAACATCCCCAAAAATGTGAATTCTTTATCAGGTCATCTTATAAATTTTTCCCGGCAAAGAAGCTACTATTCCCTGCATTTCCAGCATCAGCAAAGCCTGTGCAACGGCACTGCTGCTAAGCTTGCTTTTGAAATACAATTCATCGATATGAATTTGTTCCAATGTTTGCAAAATATCAACTACCACTTTTTCTTCTGCAGAAAATTCGATAAATAATTCCCGTTGTTTTTTAACAGGCTTCTTTTTATTTTCTTTCCAGCTCATATTCTCAAGTACATCATCGGCAGAAGTAATGAGCATCGCTTTATTATTTTTAATGAGGTAATTGCATCCCATGCTTTTAGAATCATCCGCTCTTCCAGGGAAAGCGAACACGTCTTTATGATAACTATTTGCCAGTTCGGCTGTAATTAATGAACCTCCTTTTATCCCTGATTCTACAACAATAACCGCGTCACTGATTCCCGCCACGATACGGTTTCTTCCGGGAAAATTTTGTTTGTCAGGAATGGTGTTACTCTTGAACTCGGTGAGCAATCCTCCACACGAAATCATTTGCTTTGCCAGGGCAGAATTTTGAGAGGGATAAACTCTGTCAAGCCCATGAGCCAACACGCCAATCGTCGGCACATTGTATTTCACTGAAGTTTTATGGGCAATGCTGTCAATTCCGAAAGCCAGTCCGCTAACGATCAGAACATTTTCATTAACAAGTTCTTCTACCAATCTTTCAGTCATGTTTTTTCCATATTCATGATGGTTTCGGGTGCCAACAATGGCAACGATTTGTGATGAATTTAAATCAGCATTTCCCTTGTAATACAACATGGGTGGACTATCATAGCAATTCAATAATCTGTGAGGATAATTTTTATCAGTAAGAAAGAGTGGAGTGATTTTGTATTTTTTAATAAATTCAATTTCTTCTTCTGCCCGCGAAAAATCTTTGAAATCCTTTATTGAATTAGCGCGAATTGGGCCGATCCCCTCTATCTCATCGAGTATTTTTTTCGGAGCATGAAAAACTGCTTCGGCACTTCCAAAATGGTTCAGCAATGCTTTTGCATTTACATCTCCAATGTTCGGAATAAGCGTGAGTGCAATCTGATAAAGCAGTTCTTTTTGCATGCTGAAATTTAGATTGTAAAATAATAAAATTCCTCTTACAATTTTGGAATTTCTAATTGTCTACAAATTAAAATACAAAGATTTTTATCCAAGTGAGAATGTCTTGGAACAGAAGTTTTTTTCTTTGTTAACCGATTTTGATAAATATCATGATTGCCGCCATTCCTATCAAGGAAACAATTGTTTTGATGTCATGAGAAAGGAATTCGCTTCTTTTTATCGACATCAGCTAATAATTAAATCTTCTTCAAGAATTTTATTTGCATTGTCTTCCTCACTTTGCATGTCTTCAAGGTATAATTCTAATGCATCTAATACATTTGCTTTAGTTTCTTCAACTGTTTTTCCCTGTGTTAAAACAGCAGGAATTTCTTTTATTGTTCCAATAAAAAACTCTTCTCCTTTGCTTATTACCATGGTAAGTTTCATGTCTGATTTTTTACTTTTTTAAAATTACTAAATTATTTTTCCTAATTACTCACTACGGTCAATTCAGTGCGTCGGTTTTGCGCCCGTCCTTCTTCTGTATCGTTTGTTGCGATTGGATTTGCTTCGCCAAGGCCTTTAAAAGCAAGCCGGTTATTATTTACCCCTTTGCTCAATAAATAATTAACAACAGACACGGCCCTGCCTAAAGAAAGCTTTAAATTATCCGCAGGTTTTCCTACATTATCCGTATAGCCGCTGATCATAATTTTCATGTTGGGGTTTTCATTCATCAGCCTCACGACATTATCCAATTCAGTAATTGATGCGGGTTTTAATTGCGTTTTTTTGGTATCAAAAAATACATTTTTCAAAATGATTTTCGCATTCGCTTCAATTGGTTCCAAAGGAATATTTACATTAAATACCGAATCGGTAGAAGTAGAGTCAATGTTATAATTCTGCGAGTAAAATAAATATCCTTTCCGGTGAACATTGAAGGCATAATCTTTTCCGACAGGAAGTGTAACTAGATAATTTCCTTCCTCATCTGTTTGTAATTTGCTGATGATCTGGCGGGAATTTATATCCGTCAAAACAACTGTAGACGGCAGGCCGGCATTGGTTTTTTTATCATAAACCTTTCCTTTTGCCCATAAAGTTCTTAATGGACGCAAGTCCTTCCGAAGTGTAAACGTGTAAATGTCCAATCCGCCTTTTGTGTCAATTTTGTCACTGGAATAATACGCGGTTTTACCATCTGCAGCAACAATCATCGAACCTTCATCGTCTATTGTATTGATCGGATAACCAAGATTTTCGGGTTTGCTCCACTTGCCATCCGGAAGCTTTTTTGTTACAAAGAGATCAGGCTTTTCACTGTATCCCGGAAGGCCGTTGGAATTAAAATATAAAGTCTGGTTATCGGCATGAATGAAAGGTGTGCTTTCATCGCCGGCAGTGTTGATATCCGGTCCGAGGTTTTCAGGTACGCTCCAGTTTCCATTGTCAGTCCGGTGACTTACCCAAATATCTTTGCCGCCGTAGCCACCAGGCCTGTTGCTGCTAAAATATAAATCTCTTTTATCCGGAGAAAGCGAAGGAGTCGATTCCCAAAATTCCGAGTTCACATTCCAGCCAAGATTTTGCGGTTCGCTCCAGCCGTTTTTTGTAAGATATGAAATATACAAATCGCAACTACCCATTCCGCGGGGAAAATTGCAGCCTGTATAAACCAGCCATTGCCCGTCCTGCGAAATGTTTTGTGCTCCCACGTTGTTATCCGGTGAATTTATCTTACCGGCAAGGGGAAATGCTTTTCCCCAAACTTCGTTTTGCTTATCACTCTCATAAAAACTTTCTTTATTATTCATCCTGCGGGTGAAAATTAATTTTTTGCCATCAATGGTTAAAGAAGGAAAATATTCAAGATCAGCGGTATTGATACTGTCTCCCATATTTTCCGGAGCAAAAACATAATTTTTTTCAGGGTGGGCTTTTGCATAATCAATAGCAAACTCATAAGTTTTTTTTCTGAATTCACCTGATTTTATGCTTCTTTCATTTAATTTTGGATTAGACAGAAAAGCGTTCACTGCATCTAAAGCGTCATTAAAACGGCCGCACCCGGCTAAGGAAATAGAGTAGGGAAGAAGAAAATCTTTTGCATAAACCGAATCCAAAGAAAAGGCTTTTTGAAAATAAGAAACAGAAGAAGTATAATTTTTCAAATCTGCGTCAATGCCGGCCAACGAGAGATAAGCATCTACATATTTTGGCTCGATTTTCAGCGCTTCGTTGATCATTTTTACAGAAGACGCATAATCGCCGTTTCTGGCTTTATTGATAGCAAGGGTATAGATTGTAATAGCCTTATGGTCCACTTTTTCAGGGTCATACCATTGTGACTTGGATGATAAATAAAAAGAAATGAATAAAACAAGAAGTAATATTTTTTGCATTTGAGGGCTTGTCTTTTATCGAAGAAACGAATTTCGTATGAAATTATTTAATTGAACTATTAAGTTGTGTTATTGTTTTTACAATGAAGTAAATGAGAATACCGGTTATTTTTTCGTTTACCGCTGTGCTGCATTCAAAAAAAGTTGTTTTTAAAAATTAGCTCAATAATTATCAGATAATTCTAATTTTGGATCATTAGCTATTCCTGAAAAAGATGATTCATTCAATTCTCGTTTTTCACCAGTAAAATTTACTTATAATGATTGAAATTAACAAGAACGATATTGCGAACCGCTTCATGCGTTATGTACAAATTGATACGCAAAGCGATCCGCAAAGCGGCACGCACCCATCTACAGAAAAGCAAAAAGATCTAAGCAAAATTCTGGTGGATGAATTAAAACAAATGGGAATATCGGATGCGGAAATGGACGCTTATGGTTATGTTTATGCAACAATTCCTTCAAATACAAAAAAGGATGTTCCTGTTATTTGTTTTTGCAGTCATGTAGATACCGCGCCGGATTGCAGCGGAACGAATGTAAAACCGATATTGCATAAAAATTATGATGCCGCAGATATTGTTTTGCCCGACGATAAAAGTCAGGTTTTATCGGCCATTGTTTATCCGTATTTAAAAACACAAATTGGCGGCGACATCATCACCGCCAGCGGAAACACTTTGCTTGGTGCTGATGATAAAAGCGGCGTTTCTGTTATTATGCAGGCCGCAGAATATTTAATGGCTCATCCGGAAATAAACCATGGAGAAATAAAAATACTCTTTACGCCGGATGAGGAAATAGGTGAGGGAACTGCAAAAGTTGATATGGAAAAATTAGGTGCTCAATTTGGTTACACTTTAGATGGCGGCGAAGCCGGTAGCCTGGAAGACGAAACATTCAGTGCGGATGGAGCAACAATAATCATTCATGGTGTTATCTCTCATCCTGGTTATGCAAAAAATAAATTAGTAAATGCATTGAAAGTAGGCGCGGAAATTTTACACGCCTTGCCAACGAATGAATGGGCACCTGAAGCAACGGAAAAAAAAGAAGGTTTCGTTCACCCGGTTCGCTTTGAGGGAATTGCAGAAAGAGCCACGCTTGAATTTATCTTAAGAGATTTTGATGATGAAAAATTAAAACAGCATGGCGAAAGATTAAAAAAAATAGCTGAAGATGTGGTCAACCATTATAAAGGAGCTTCCGTCGAAATTTCAATTCGCGAACAATATCGCAACATGAAAAAGGTTCTGGATAAAAATCCGGAAGTAGTGCAATACGCAGCAGAAGCCATTACCCGTGCAGGGCTTGAAGTAACAACAGAAAGTATCCGTGGCGGCACAGACGGAAGCCGGCTTAGTTATATGGGTTTGCCTTGCCCGAATCTTTTTACCGGAATGCATGGAATCCATTCAAAATTAGAGTGGATTGGCGTCAATGATATGGCTAAATCCGCAGAAACGATTGTCCATTTGTGCATGATATGGGAAGAGAAATCGTAGCAAATATCGAAGAACAACTTCATTAAAGTTTCATTCTTTTTCAGCCTTTCTTTTTGCCAAAGAACATGCCTTTTTCATTGAAGAACTTGCAAGATCAAAATTAATATGCAACTCAATTCTTGCTTCAAGCACAGACCTTAACATTTTCGTTAAAGTTTTAATTTCCTTTTTTACCACTGCACATTTATCAAATTACTTTTTACATTTGTTCCAAACCAATTTAAATGGACTTATTTTTTCTGCAGATCGATTCAAGCGCTATTACCCACACTGCTCCTAAAACCCAAAGCTTATGGGATACTCTTGTAAGCGGAGGCATTATTATGGTTCCACTCGCAATCCTGTTTGTTATTGCGCTTTATTTCTTTTTTGAAAGATTGATCGTTATCAAAAAAGTTTCAAAAATTGACGATAATTTTATGCGCATTATCCGCGACCACATTGTAAGCGGAAATGTTGCTGCTTCCAGAAGTTTTTCTAAAAATAATGAAAACCCTATTGCAAGAATCATAGATAAAGGAATTCAAAGAATCGGCAAACCAATTGATGCCATTGAAAAAAGTATGGATAACGTTGGTGCCCTGGAATTATATAAGTTAGAAAAGAATCTTTCAATTATTTCTATTGTAGCCCGAATTGCTCCCTTGTTTGGCTTCCTCGGAACGATCATTGGTATGCTCGCGCTTTTCAAAGGAATCGCTGCCAGTACAGAATATACGCCCAACACAATCGCTGATGGTATTTACATTAAAATGATCACTTCAGCTACCGGATTAATTATTGGTATCCTCGCTTACATTGGTCACAGTTATCTTGCTGCACAAATAAACCGGATTGAAAACAAAATGGAAATTGCCAGTGCAGAATTTGTCGATATTTTGCAGGAACCAACAAGATAAAGCAGGCTTTACTGATTTATGATCTATCACTTAAGATTTAAGAAATGAGCATCAGAAAAAGATTTAAAAACGATGATACTGAACTGGATACCGGACCGTTGAATGATATTCTGTTCATTTTGATGTTCTTCTTTTTGATTATTTCAACGATGGCCAACCCGAATGTGATCAAAATGAACAATCCGCGTGCAACGAGTGATACGAAAGCCAAGCAAAGCGTGATTGTTAGCATTAATAAAGAAAAAGAACTTTTCATCGGGCAGCAACGAATTCAGTTTGATTCATTGGAATCAATTCTAAGATCGAGATTGCCAGTTGGTGATAGCCTGATAAAACCGGCGGTCGTAATCAACGCGGATTCGTTGGTAGACTGGGGCGACATCGTTCGGATTATGCAGGTGGCTAAAAAATTAGGTGCGACCACTTCAGCTTCTGTGAAGGAATAAGGCAATAGCGATATTGCTATATTGTTATATTGTTCCCAACAATTCAACAATAAACATTGCAGCCATTCAGCAATCTAAACCCTCACGCCTCGAATCATTCTTTCCTTGCCATAGATATCATTTTTTACTTCTGAAGCAAACCCTGCTTTATCAAAAATATTCTTCACTTCAGCTGCATATTCCTCATGCACTTCTACATAGATTTTCCCATTTTCTTTTAGATGGCTCGCCGCAAAATCAACAATCTTTTTATAAAAAATAAAAGGATCATTATCTTTTACAAATAAGGCAATTTCCGGTTCAAACTCGGTGACATTTTTTGCAAGAATTTCTTTCTCGCTCACAGGAATATAAGGTGGATTACTGACAATGATATCATATTGTGAAAGCATTTCTGCCTCATTTTCTTTTAAAAAATCAATTTGAAAAAAATCAATCTTTGCATCCAATTCTACGGCATTTTTTTTCGCTACCATCAATGCTTTTCTACTTATATCAATCGCGGTTATGGTGGTTTTGACCAACTCTTTTTTTAGTGATATGGGAATGCAACCGCTGCCCGTTCCAATATCAATAATATTTATTGATTCACTGTATTTTTCTTTTTTAAAATCGCTGACAATCCATTGCACCAATTCTTCCGTTTCCGGCCGTGGGATCAAAACGTTTTCATTCACATAAAACTTCGTTTTATAAAACCATACTTCATTTAAAACATATTGTACCGGCTTGTCTTTGAGCAAATCTTCAAGATACTTTTTTAATTTTTCATACTCAGCTTTCGGCAATTGTCTATTTTGATTTTCCCTCCTTTGCCATTTTTGTAAATGGGTTACATTTTCAAAAACCCAATCTGCAATATTTTCAGCTTCCCGATCATCATAGATTGTTTTTAGTTTGCTTTTAAAATCATTATAAATTTCACCTGTTGTCATTCGCGCAAACTTAATTATTTTGTGAAGTAAAGCATTTAAAAAATAACCCGGTGAACGTTGCTGAAAAATATATGATCCGATGCATTCAACTTGCGAAGATGGGCGCTGGTGATGTCGCACCAAATCCTATGGTTGGCGCTGTGCTCGTTTATCAAAATAAAATTATTGGCGAAGGTTATCATCAGAAATATGGCGAAGCGCATGCAGAAGTAAATTGTATTAATAATGTAGACAAAAAGGCAAAATCCTTAATCGAAAAAAGTACGATCTATGTTTCTCTTGAACCTTGTGCGCATCATGGAAAAACACCGCCCTGCGCTGATTTGATCATTAAAAATAAAATAAAAAAAGTAGTAATTGGTTGCCAGGATATTTATAAAGAAGTAGCGGGAAAAGGAATTGAAAAGTTGCAAAATGCAGACGTAGAAGTAATTACAGGAGTTCTGGAAAAAGAATGCAAAGAATTAAACAAACGCTTTTTTACTTTTCACCAAAAGCAAAGGCCTTATATTATTTTAAAATGGGCGCAAAGTATCAATGGAAAGATTGGCGCGAATGATAATGAAAGAATTTTGATTAGCAACGATTACAGCAACCGCCTTGTGCATAAATGGCGTAGCGAGGAATCAGCGATTTTGGTTGGAACAAATACTGGTTTAAAGGACAACCCGTCGCTCACAACAAGATTCTGGAAAGGGAATAATCCGGTGAGAATCGTAATAGATAAAGAATTAAAATTGCCATCATCAGCAAATTTGTTCAGCAAAGAAGCAAATACAGTCATTTTCAATCTTGTAAAAAACGCTGTTGAAGGCAATATTCGTTTCATCAAAGTAGAAAAGGATAACTTTTTCCAGGAAATGTTGCTATCTCTTTATAAATTAAACATTCAAAGCGTATTAGTAGAAGGCGGTGCAAAAACGCTGCAATCCTTTATTGATTCAGGTTTATGGGATGAAGCAAGAGTTATTACCAACCAAAACGTGGTTATTGAAAATGGAACTGCGGCGCCTGATATGAAAAAATTTTCGTGGTCAAAACACGAAACTATTTTTGATGATTCTATTTCATATTACGAAAATTGTATTCAGCAAAACAACAAATAAACTATATTCGTATTTAGCGTTTCACTTTATTTCATAATCATTTTAAAGGAGCAGGACCAAAAACATTGTTTACATCTTTCTTTGCAAACTCGCCGCTTTTTCATTTATTTTATCCGCATAATTGTATCGGATGCGGAAGTGATGTGATTGATAAAGAAAATTTTTTGTGCCTACAATGCTTCGACGACCTGCCTCATACCAATTTTGCACAACATGCAAACAATCCATTAGAAAAAAAATTCTGGGGAAGGATTGGACTTGTATCTGCCATGAGCCAGTTCTATTTTTCAAAGGAATCTATTATTCAAAATATCGTTCACGAATTAAAATATAAAGGAAATAAACAAGCCGGCTATTTTTTGGGGAACCTCGTAGGAAAAAGTTTACTCAACAGCAACAGGTTCCATGTAGATGTGATTATCCCGCTTCCTTTGTTTGAAAAGAAAGAAAAGATGCGTGGTTATAATCAATCCGAAATTCTTTGCCGCGGCATTTCAGAAATTATCGGCAAACCTGTCATAAAAAACAATGTAATCAGGAAGGTATTTACAGAAACACAAACGAAGAAGCACCGCCTGGAAAGATGGAAAAATGTTGAAAATATTTTCCACGTAAATTTTCCTGATGAATTAACCGGAAAACATATTTTATTGGTAGACGATGTGATTACAACCGGCGCCACAATCGACGCATGCGCTACGGAAATCTTAAAAATAAAAAATGTAAAACTGAGTGTTGCTGCCCTGGCGATGACGTCTCAATGAGTGGCTAAATTGCTACGCCTAATATCAAGTAATCTTTATTCCGTTTGTTGCAATTCAACTGACTCTTTTCAAAAAAAAAAAGAACTGCAAAGCAGTTCTTTCCGTTTTACAAACGTTGTAAAAATTTAACGCGCAATGCCCATTTTTGCTTCAATAGAAAGTGTAGCGTGAGGCACAGCCCTTAATCTTGCTTTGTCGATTAATTTTCCGGTAACCCGGCAAATTCCATAAGTTTTGTTTTCGATACGCATCAATGCCTTTTCCAAATGATCTATGAAGGTAATTTGACGGCTGGCCATTTGGCTTAGCTGTTCTCTTTCCATACTAAGGCTGCCATCTTCCATTGTCATGTAGCGGTTATCACTTTCATCTCCACCCATCTGATCTTTACGGGTAATAAGGCCTTGCAAGTATCCCAATTCCTTCTTAGCTGTTTCTAATTTGCGGGTAATTAATTCACGGAATTCTACCAGTTCATTATCGCTGTACCGCATGGTTGGACCGCTGTTTTCAGTTTGTGATTGATCCAACACTGATTTCGTGAATTCCGGTTCATATTTCCGTGCTTTTTCAGTGTTTGTTTTCGGCATAACAAATGGCTTGTCTGATTTTTTAGTTTCTTCTTTCGTCTTCGCTTTCACTTTTGCCAGTGCTTTTTTCAATTCAGCTTTATGATCATGAACTGGTTTATCTGCTACTTTTTCAGATTTCTGCTTATCCGGTTTTGATACGATATTTTTTGTAGTCGTTTCTTTTTTTGAAAATGTTTTATCTTTTTTTGAAGCCGTTTCTTTAGCCGTTGATGGCTTTTTCACTGCGCTTTTTTTAGGGGTAGCCAATTTTTTAGGTACTGCTTTTTTTTCCCCGGCCTTAGCAGTTTTTTTAACCGGAGCGTGTTTTTTAATAGTGTTAGATGATTTGAGTTGTTTACTCAATTTAGGTGCCGCTTTTTTGGCGGGTGCCACTTTTTTTCCTGGTACAGCTTTTTTTACATTTGTATTGGCAGCAGGCTTTTTCGACGCTACTTTAGAAGCAGCTTTCTTTACATTCGCTTTTTTTGGCGGACTTGCCTTTTTTGCAACGGTAGTTTTTTTACCGGCTGCTTTTTTTGTTTTGGCATTTTTCGCAACGGTTGTTGCTTTTTTAATGTTTTTAGCCATACTTAAATACTTTTTTTAGTAATATTTACTGTAAAAGTGTCGTTATTGACATCAATTATTGTTCCTTGTTCAATTTTCGGAACGAACTCGATTTTTTCTGCCAAAATTTCGGCGCAAATATATTCATTAAATTCTGTAATTATACCTTCTATGCCGTCTTTTTGTTGTATATTTAGCAGTATTTTATCAGTCAATTCCAAATTACTTTCTTTTCTTATATTTTGAATCCGATTGATAAATTCCCGTGCAAAACCTTCCTTTTTCAATTCGCTTGAAATTATCAGGTCCAGCGCAACTGTTAAATTTCCTTTTACAGCTATTTCAAACCCTGGAATCTCGTTGGTACTAACTTCAATATCCTCTGCGGAAATAAAAATAGGCTCTTCTTTTCTATTTTCAAAATCGTCATTCAATAAAAATTCGCCGCCCTGGATTTTATTAATATCTTCATCATTCAACTGCTGAATTTTGTCTGCAGCACCTTTCATCTTTCCTCCTAATCTTTTTCCCAGAGTTTTATAATTTGCCTTTGCTTTCTTTTTGATAAAATCATTATGAGCAGGCAAAATTTCTACTTCTTTTATATTTGTTTCTGACTTAATAATACCTTCTACCAGTCGCACTTTTTCTTCAAAACCAGTATCAATAGCAGGAATAATTACCTTTTGAAGTGGCTGCCGAACTTTTATATTTACTTTTTTGCGAAGCGATAGAATTAATGAGGAAATGTTTTGAGCCAGTTCCATTCGTTCCTCAAGTTCTTCATTAATTAAGCTTTCATCTGCTTTCGGAAAATCTGTTAAATGAACGGAACTCACATTTATTCTACCGGTTACCTCATTTAAGTTTTTAAACAACCAATCGGCAAAGAAGGGAGCAATTGGCGCCATTAGGCCACTAACCGTTTCAAGGCACTCGTATAAAGTCTGATAAGCGGAAATCTTGTCTTTTTGGGCCGATGGATTGTCCTTATCGGCAGGCTTCCAAAAACGGCGGCGACAAAGCCGAACGTACCAGTTGCTTAATTGTTCGTCTAAAAAATATTCAACAGCTCTGCCTGCATGAGTCGGTTCATAATCGTCAAGGCTTTTGCTTACTTCTTTTTTCAAAGAATTTAAAGCAGAAATGATCCATTGATCTATTTCAGGCCGTTCGCTTACCGGAATGTATTTTTCATTAAAAGTAAATCCGTCAAGATTTGCATAAAGAGCAAAAAATTGATATGTATTATACAGTGTTCCAAAGAATTTTCGCTGAACTTCTTTGATCCCTTCTGTATCAAATTTCAAACTATCCCATGGCGAAGCATTGGTAATTAAATACCAACGAGTGGCATCCGGCCCAAAAACTTCCAGTGTTTCAAACGGATCAACTACATTCCCCAAACGCTTGCTCATTTTGTTGCCATTCTTATCCAAAACCAACCCATTACTTACTACATTTCTGTAAGCCACACTATCAAAAAGCAAAACCGCTAACGCGTGTAAAGTATAAAACCAGCCGCGCGTCTGATCAACTCCTTCACAAATGAAATCGGCTGGGAAATTTTGCGCAAATTCTTCTTTATTTTCAAAAGGAAAATGCCATTGAGCATAGGGCATGGCGCCACTATCGAACCAAACATCGATCAGGTCAGGAACGCGTTTCATTGGTTTTCCTTCGCAAGAAACGAGGATAATATTATCAACAAACGGTTTATGCAGATCAGAAACCATTTCATCGATCCGGGAATCAACGCTAGCATTTTTATCGTTCACTAAAAATCCGGCGTCAAAAGATTTTTTTATTTCGGATTTCAATTCGTCGATTGAACCAATACATTTTTCTTCCGTTTGATCATCTGTGCGCCAAATTGGCAATGGCGTTCCCCAAAACCGGCTTCGGCTCAGGTTCCAGTCAACCATATTTTCAAGCCAGTTTCCGAATCTTCCGGTGCCGGTGGAAGCCGGTTTCCAATTGATGGTTTTGTTTAATTCTACCATTCTGTCTTTAACAGCAGTGGTTTTTATAAACCACGCATCCAGAGGATAATAAATGATTGGCTTATCTGTGCGCCAGCAATGAGGATAATTGTGCTGATGTTTTTCGACACGAAAAGCGCGGTTTTCTTTCTTTAATTTGACCGAAATATCCACATTGACATCCTGGTAATGTGGGTCGTCTTTGTAATCTTTTACAAAACGACCGCTAAATTCTCCAACTCCGTTTATAAACTTTCCTTCTTTATCAACCAGAACTAAAATTCCGAGGTTATTTTTCTTTCCTACCCTGAAGTCATCCGCTCCAAAAGCGGGAGCAGTGTGAACAATTCCGGTTCCATCTTCTGTAGTTACAAAGTCACCTGATATCACTTTGAACGGTTCTGCGCCAGGAGTTATTTGCCGGATCTTTTCTAAGGTATTCGCTTCGAAAGGCATCAGTTGCTCATAGGTTAATCCTTCTAAATTAACGCCTTTAAAACTCGCAACTTTTTCCCACGGAATCAGCTTATCACTTGCTTTATAATCTGTCAATGGAAGAATTTCTGCTTCTGGTTTAAAATAATTTGAAATCAAATCGGAAGCAAGAATTACGCGAATTGGTAAGTGAGTATAGGGATTGAAAGTATTAACCAAGGAATATTCAATATTCGCTCCGACCGTTAATCCAAGATTTGATGGCAAAGTCCAGGGAGTGGTGGTCCAAGCGAGGAAAAACACGTCGTCAGATTCATCACTTTCAAACAAAAACTCAGATTTTGAATTCCTGTTTACCTTAAACATCACCGTTGCACTGGTGTCTTTTACATCTTTATAAGTTCCCGGCTGGTTCAGTTCATGCGAACTTAATCCTGTTCCTGCTGCCGGTGAATAAGGCTGAATGCTAACACTTTCATACAAATAGCCTTTTTTATACAATTCTTTCAGAATCCACCAAAGTGTTTCAATATAATCATTTTCAAAAGTGATATAAGGGTGTTTCAAATCTACCCAGTAACCCATTTTCTGCGTTACTTGATCCCATTTATCTTTAAATTTTAAAACCTCACGGCGGCAAGTAGCATTATATTCTTCAACAGAAATAGATTTTCCAATATCTTCTTTCGTAATTCCTAATAATTTTTCTACGCCAAGCTCTACAGGCAATCCATGAGTATCCCAGCCGCCTTTGCGTTTCACCTGGAAACCCTGCATGGTTTTATAACGGCAAACCAAATCTTTTAAAGTTCTGGAAATAACATGGTGAATACCGGGCATTCCGTTGGCGCTTGGCGGCCCTTCGTAAAAAACAAAAGGCGTTTTTCCATTCCGGTTTGATACACTTTTTTCAAATGCTTTTTCTTCACTCCACACTTTGAGAATTCCGTCAGCTATTTCTGTAAGATTCAACTGCTTATATTCGCGATATTTCTGCTTCATTAATTATACTCCTTCACTAAAAATAAAAGTATGCAAAGGTAAAGATTTCAGAAGGAAATTCAAGGTATGGGAGCAGTTGAAAAGGATTATGAGAGAAAGGCGATGAGGAAATATTTTGACAAACAGCAAATAAAGAAATAAGGTGAATTGTGTTTTTGCTTTCTGAAGTATGTATTGATCGAAAAAATAGTATTTTAAAATAGAAATAACTCCTATTTCTTTATCTGCTGAAAAATTATTTTAAAATTTAAGCTTCTTCCATTTTCAACAATTTTTCAGCTTCCTGCAAAATTTGAAAAGGATCAGGCAGCTCCAGGTTTTTTTCCATTATTTGCTCGGTTACATATTGAACGATCTCGTTTTTGCTGCCCAAATTTTCTTTAACAGAATAAGACAGTACTTTCGAAGCTACTTCCCAGGGAGTATGTTGGGGATTGGTAAGCGCATATAGAACAATTACCGGCGTTTGTGTTGCTGCAGCAATGTGAACAGTTCCGGTATTTACAGAAATTACCAGTGGCGCCATACTGATGAGTGCGATAAATTCTTCAATTGTAAAAATACCGGCCATGGAAAATGAACTTTCGCCTATACCTTCTTGAATATTTGTCGCTGCTTCCTCCTCAGACTTTGAGCCGGTAATTAAGATTTGAAAATGAAGTTCATCTCTTATCAGTTTTCCTGTTTCTATCCATTTTTCTTGCGGATATTCTCTTTTTGCTTCACTCACTCCGGGATGAATAATAATCCAATCTTTTTCGAGGTTAACGCCTTCGTCGCTTAACTTTTTTAGCACATTTTTTTTCGCTGTTTCTGAGAAATTTATTTTTATATGTTTATCATTTGTTTTTGCCTTCACCGATGCTACCAGTTCTAAATCTCTTTTTACCTGGTGCTGTATGAAAGAATACGGTTCTTTTTCAACCATCCAATTCGTAAGAAGGTTGTAGGGATTTTCGCGACAATAGGCGAGTCTGCGGGGAATGCCTGCCATATAGGCCAACATGGCTGCTGGTAAAGGATTTTGGCTATAAACAGTAAATATCACTGCTGCGTCAAATTGATAATTTCTCAATTTTTCCAATAGAGAAAAAATGACGTTTTGATCTACCGGTTCGTTTGTTTTTATCCACGGCAAATCGGCTACAATCGTTTCATCAATTTGCGAAATAAATGGCGCAATTAGATTGCCCATTGTCGAGGTAAGTAAAGTAATCCTGCATCCAAATGTTCCTTTCAACGCGCGGATCGCCGGCGACGACATGAGCAAATCTCCCATGTTGTCTGCGCGAATCACCAAAATATTTTTACAATTTGTCCAATCAGTCATCACAAAATATTTTTAAGACGGATTAAGCATGATGATTTCGGAAGCGGCTTTTAAATTATTAGCGATAAAATCAGGCATCCTTTGTTGATTCCATACCCACTCTGTCTCGTTGCCGTTATTAATGAGAATCGTTTTACAATCCGACATTTTACCCGCTTCCACATCATTTAAAATATCACCAATCATCCAGGATTTGGAAAGGTCTATTTGCAAATCTTTTGCCGCCTTAAAAATCATACCGGGTCTCGGTTTGCGGCAATTACAATTGTCCTGGGGACTATGTGGACAATAATAAAATCCATTCAGGTTCACTTTGTTTTGCAACAATGAATTTTTAATTTTTTCTTCCACCTTTTTAAGTTCATCTTCTTTAAAATATCCAAGTGCAATTCCCGGTTGATTGGAAACAATGATGAGATAGTATCCTTTCTGTTGCAAAGAATACAAACTTTCAAAAGCATAGTCTTCAAAATCGATGAGAGCAGGATTTACATTGTACGGCACGTCTTTGATCAGCGTGCCGTCTTTATCAATAAAAACCGCTTTATTCATTTATAGCCGGCACATTATGGGTTAAATAAAAAGGATCTAATAGATAACCGGCATTGGCAGCCAACGTGTCGATACTGATGAGTTTGGAAGGAGTTGCTTGTTTATGATTAGCCAATATGATACTTTCATATAAATGATGACAGGAAAGAGCAACTGACTTCCAGGTAAAATATTTATTAACACGCTTTACTGCGTTATGATGCATGGAGGATAAAAGTTTTTCATCTGCTATTAATTTTTCTATTTTCGTTGCCAGTGCCTTCGGGTCGTGTGGCGGAACAAGAAAGCCTGTTTTTCCTTCTTCTACTGTAAATTTGATGCCTCCCACATTTGAGCCAATCACCGGTGTTCCACACGCCATCGCTTCAAGCGGGGTAATTCCAAATGGCTCATACCATGGAGTTGTAATAAATACATCGGAGGCTGCGTAGTAGAATTTCAACGCATCTCTTTGCTTTCTACCTGTAAAAACAACAGATGAATCTACACCTTCTTCTTCTGCGATGCTTTTTAATCTTGACAACTCCGGGCTTAATGAAGGATCCGGCTTATCATGTTCGCCTCCTACAATTACCAGTCGCAGCGAATTCGCGTCATTTTTCAGTTGCCCTAATGCCCTGATGGCGTTGTCCACACCTTTTCGCGGGACCATCCGGCCAAGTTGCAAAATAATTTTTTCATTCTCGTTAAATCCTAATATCCTCCTTGCCTTTTTTTTGTCGATCGGATAAAATTCTTTAGCGCTAAATCCGCAAGGAACAATGGATATTTTTTCAGGAGGTGCATGGTACAACCGAATCATATCCTCTTTATCCTGAGGGCATTCGGCAATAATGTGATCAGCGTTTCTAAAGGTGCGCCTTTCTATGTCAATCCGTTCGGCAGGAAACTGATCCATTTCCTTTTGATGAATTTTCCTGACAAGCCCAAGCGCATGGAAGGTAACGACGTAAGGAATATGAAAGACTCTTTTCACTTTGGAAGCAACCAAAGCAGACATAAAAAAGTTTGCATGAATCAGCTCATATACTACTTCTTCTCTTCGGATGAAAGCGATCATATTGTTTGCAAATTCTTCCATCAGAGAAAGTAATTTTTCTTTTGCTACAATCTTCTCAGGACCGGCTTTTATATGGATCACCCTGATTCCCGGAAGCCAGGTAATAATTTCATTTATTTCCGCGCTTTCTTTCCTTGTAAAAATATCTACATTATAACCGAGTTTCACTAATTGTTTTGGAAGTTCCGCTACATATACATTCTGGCCACCGCTATCTACTCCGCCCAATGTTGCAAGTGGTGATGCATGTTCACTGATAAATGCGATTCTCTTTTTCATAATTTTCATTTTTAGCAACTGCTGATTCAAAAATATTTTTCCATTCTTCTGTAAAACGATATATATCAAACCGGTCAAGGGCGTATTTTCTTCCTTGTTCTCCAATTTCATGCGCTAATGACTTGTTAGCCAAAAGAAGTTTCATTTTATGAACCAGGTAATCAACATCGGTGTCAATAAATCCGGTTTCATAGTTTTTAATGACGCTGGCCTGTTCGGTTGTAGCCAGGGCCAAAACGGGTAAACCGGTCATCATTGCTTCAATCACTGCCAAACCCATGCTCGTATATCTGGTAGGATTGAAGAAAAACCTATAGTGGCTTATAAATTCCGGAAGCTGTGTGTGCGTTATTTCGCCTAAACCTTCATTTTCTTTCGACTCCATTCCGATCAAATCAAGAGGAATGCGTTTGCTTACCTCGGTAAAAATATCGGCGCCCAATCTTCGGCCGCGCCGTTGCAAATTGTTTACCACGACAATCCCTTTTTCCAGTTCTCCGCTATATTTTACTTTAGGTTCAATAACACCATGTTCAATCACCTTAACAACTTTGCTGTTTTTATTATCCCACATCAGCTTATTAAAATGTGTTACATGGACAATCACAACTTCCGCATCATTTACCACATGCTTTGTATCTGTAGGTGAATGTTGCGGAGGATCATGCTCAAGGTAAATACGAGGTAACCGTCGTTGTTCTTCCGTAAGTATTTCATATTGATCTACAAGCCAGTTTTTATGGGACTGAAATAAAATCGCATCTACCTGTAAATCTTTTACTTCTTCTGCCTGCACTTCTATTACATTATCTCCAAATGGAAAAGTGCTTTCCCTTCCATAATAGCCCTCCTGCCTTTGAGTGGAAACCGGGATATAAATCTGATAATCTCCCTGGGATAAATAATAAAGGTAACTTCCGTGAATATGCCATGTGAATATGGAAATCGGGTGTTTTTGGGTTTTCATCTTCTTTTCATTATAATGAGCAACGGCCACATTTTCGCTTTTAAAAAGTAAAAAATATGCCAACAACTTCCTGCCGTTAGCAAAGCAAGCTGTGTTGTTAAAAAAAGAAGTTTTGTGAAATAAAAGGTACTAGGCTCAAAACGTTTGTAGAAGTGTTTCTACATACTTCAGTAAAAAAAATTCAAGTTGTACTTAAAAAAAAATCATGATATTTTTCTCTGCCTTTATGTTAGCAAAAAAACAAGGATTTCTAATAGTATCCGTCAAAAGAATGGACCGTAATTGGAAAATAAAAGACCAATTTATTTTCATTGAATCAAAGAAATAATCAGCTGGCTTATAGCGGAAAAACGGTTGGTGCACTATTTGGATTTACAATTTGTAAAATCATTTTATAAAGAAAGGAAAAATTGCAGCATGTATATTTTAGGAATTAATGCGGTGTTTCACGATTCAGCGGCATGTATTTTAAAAGATGGTAAATTATTAGCGGCTGCCGAAGAAGAACGGTTTACTCATATTAAGCATGGTAAAAGGCCCGTTCCTTTTTCTACCTATCAATTGCCCTACCATGCAATAGACTATTGCCTGAGTGTGGCGGGCATTCATTTAAAGGATGTCGATGAAATTGCTTATTCTTTTGATCCGAAAATTCTCGCTGACAATTTAGATGAACCTAAAGTGTCGATCCCGTATTCACCTGTTCGTGAAAAGCCACAGGATGGAGAGGCAGAATGGAATCCTTTATTTTTGTCTTTCATTATTAATGCCCCCCGGCAGTTAGCAGATGGATATCCACATCATTTGCAAAAAAGATTCGCCGGCGCAAAACCTTCACTTGAAAAATGGCATTATGTGGAGCATCATATCGCTCATGCAGCAAGCGCTTTTTTCCCGTCACCATTTTCACACGCGGCCGCTCTAACCATTGATGGAAGAGGAGAAAAAACAACCACCAGTTATTATTCTGGTGAAGGAAAGGAGCTCACTAAAATCTCGGAGGTTTTCATGCCGCATTCCCTCGGCCTATTGTATGAAGAGGTGACGAGCTATCTGGGATTTTTGCATTCATCTGATGAATACAAAGTAATGGCGCTTGCCTCTTACGGCAAACCGGTTTATTTGAATGAATTCCGCTCGATGATCCATGTCGGAGAAAACGGAAAATACACCATCAGTGAGTTGAATCTGGAGGAACGTTTTGGGAAAGCCAGAAAAAGAGATGAACCATTTTTGCCTCATCATTTTGACATTGCTTATTCTTTACAAAAGGTTTTGGAAGAAACTGTTTTACAATTGGTGAATTGGTTTCAAAAAGAGACCGGTGAGGAAAACCTTTGTATGGCTGGCGGTGTGGCACTCAACTGCGTATTGAATGGAGTAATTCGCGACTACAGCAATTTTAAAAATATCTGGGTTCAGCCTGCATCAGGAGATGCCGGAACAGCGCTCGGTGCTGCGATGTGGATTGATGCGCAATTAAGAAAAGATGAAGGCAGATCTTTCAGCATGGAACATTGCTATTGGGGACCGGAATATTCTGATGAGGAAGTAGAGAATTTTTTGAAATGGACTAAAGTTGCTTACCGAAAATTAGAGAATGTGGCTAAAGAAACAGCAGCAATTTTAGCAGAAGATAAAATTATTGGTTGGTTCCAGGGAAGAATGGAATTCGGCCCGCGTGCTTTGGGCGCCCGTTCTATCCTTGCTTCTCCAATTCACCCGGAAATGCAGGCAAAGTTAAATGAGATAAAAGATCGTGAAGATTTCAGACCGGTTGCTCCGGTAGTATTGGAAAGCGAAGCCGGTGAGTGGTTTGAAGGAGCGGAACAATCGCCGTATATGTTATTTGTGTACTGCGTGAGGTCCGATAAAGCAAGTAAAATCCCGGCAGTAAGGCATGTGGACGGAACGGCAAGAATTCAAACAGTGAATGAGGCTCAGCATCCACGATATCATGCACTTTTAGAAGAATTTAAAAAATTAACGGGTGTGCCGGTTTTGGTAAATACCTCTTTCAATACCCGCGGAGAGCCGATCGTGTGCACGCCGCGTGATGCTATTGAATGTTTCTGGACATCACCGTTTGATGCGTTGGTTATCAATTCTTTTTTATTAGAAAAATAATTAATGATAAATTGTTGAAGGAATATGTCAGTAAAAGTTTCCATAATTGTTCCAACTTATAAGCGGCCTGCGTTATTAAAAAGATGCATGGAAGCATTGGTGTCTCAGGATTTTCCTGAAAATGAATATGAAATAATTATTGTAACCGACGGCCTGGATGAAGATACCAATAACATGATGGCGGAATCGGCTTTTTTTGATTTTTTTTCAAACATATTTTGCTATTCTTTGCCTTTAAAAAAAGGGCCTGCAGCAGCAAGAAATGCGGGTTGGCGTATAGCAAAAGGACAATTAATCCTTTTTACAGATGATGATTGTATCCCTGCGTCCAACTGGATAAAAAATTTCTACAATGCATACGAGTTTTACGGGCAGCCGGCAATTGCCATGACTGGAAAAGTTGTTGTTCCTCTATCGGCGGAACCGACAGATTTTGAATTAAACACAGCAAACCTTGAAACAGCAGAATTTGTTACTGCCAATTGTGCCTGCACAAAAAGTTCTCTTGAACTGGTGAATGGCTTTGATGAAGCTTTTACGATGGCCTGGCGTGAAGACAGCGATCTTGAATTTCAATTGATGAAAGAACAGGTTCCGATTAAAAAAATAGAAGAAGCGGTGGTCGTTCATCCTGCGCGCAAAGCCTCTTGGGGTGTAAGTTTAAAGGAACAACGAAAATCGATGTTCAACGCTTTGCTGTTTAAAAAACATCCGCAACTCTATAAAGAAAAGATCAGTTCACCAGTTTTGCGCACGTACTACCTCATGATCCTTTTTTTTATTACTTTTTTCTACGAATGGTATCAGCAAAATAAAATAATCGCATTTATCTCATTGTTTGCATGGGCTTATTTGATGATATCTTTCATTTTAAAAAGGCTGGCAAATACTTCCCGTTCGTTTAAACATGTTTCTGAAATGGTGGCTACTTCCCTGCTGATTCCATTTGTTTCAGTTTTCTGGAATCTCTACGGAGCATTCAAATTTAAAGTGTTGCACGTATGAGAGAAGAACTTAAAAATATTAAGAAGATTGCGGTTTTCCGGGCTTTGCAACTCGGCGATATGCTTTGCCTAATTCCGGCCATCCGGGCATTAAGACATGAATATCCTTCCGCAAAAATTACTTTACTGGGCTTGCCTTGGGCCAAACATTTTGTAGAAAGGTTCAAAAATTATTTTGATAAATTCATCCATTTTCCCGGCTACCCCGGCTTGCCTGAACAAGATTTTGATAAAGATGAATTTGATGAATTTATAAACCTGATGCACAAAGAAAAATTCGATCTGCTGCTTCAGATGCAAGGAAATGGTACCATTGTAAATCCTTTGATGTTTACGTTCGGGGCAAAAAACGTTGCTGGCTTTTATAATGAAACCAGTTTTGTGGATTCCCCGCTTTTTATGCCGTATCCTGATCATGGCTCGGAAATACGGCGCCATCTTTTGCTCATGCAACATCTACAAATTCCTGCGCAGGGAGATCATTTAGAATTCCCGCTAACCAAACAGGACCAAAAAGATTTCGATGATTTATTGTTGCCTGTTTATCCTAAAAATTATATCATTATCCATCCCGGATCACGCGGCCGACACCGGCAATGGCCACCTAAGTTCTTTGCATTAATAGCAGATCATTGTATTGAGCAAGGGTTTACAATTGTAATTACAGGTACAAAAGAAGAAACGGATATTACAGGAGAACTGGTTAAATGCATGCATCACGTGCCGATAGATCTAACCGGCAAAACTTCTCTTGGGGCGATGGCAATTCTGATAAAAGACGCTTTTGCCATCATTTGTAATTGTACCGGCGTTTCGCACGTAGCAGACGCTTTTGATACGCCGTCAGTCGTGATCAGTATGGATGGCGAACCAAAAAGATGGGCGCCGTTAAACAGAAAATTACATCATGTAATCGACTGGACAAGACATCCGCATTTTGAAAAAGTTTTTTTAGAGACTGACACTTTGATCAAAAATCTGTTAGCGCCAAAGGATTGATTCGTTTGCAAAGTTTTTTTACAATTTATAGAAAACCTAAAGGTGTTAGAAAAACTTGAATGCTTCGAAATTGGCAATTTTTAAACTCAGAAACTCTCTTGAAAAGAAATAAAACAACCGTTTGCGTTTCTGTTTTTAATATGAGTACATTATGTTTGTTAGATAATAGTGTTTAATGGAACTTACCGATGAAATTCTTTCAGCATACAATTTAAGAATAGCTGATGTGCGTATGGAGCCGATTGGTAACGGACTTATCAATGCAACATGGCGAATCAACAATTCTCACAATTCGTATATTCTGCAAAAAGTAAATCATCAGATTTTCAAAATCCCGGAAAGTATCGCATCAAACGTAAGAATCGTAGCTGATTATTTGCGAAATAATTATCCTGACTATTTTTTTATTTCTCCAATACAAACAAAGAACGGGCAAGAGATGGTGCATATTGACCATGACGGTTATTTTCGCCTCATTCCATTTGTAAAAAATTCTCACACGATCAATACGGTAGAAATGCCTCAGCAGGCGTTTGAAGCGGCAAAGAAATTTGGAGAATTTACAAGATTGCTGTCGGGGTTTCCGGTAGAAAAATTAAAAATTACTTTGCCGGATTTTCACAATCTTACGTTGAGATACCGCCAATTTTCAGAAGCATTGGAAAATGGAAATAAAACGCGATTGCAGCAATCGAAGGAATACATTCAATTTATAAAAGAACAAAAAAATATCGTAGACATTTACGAAAGTATTTTGAATAATCCTTCTTTCAAATTGCGTGTAACACATCATGACACCAAAATAAGTAATGTATTATTTGATTCGCAAAACAGGGGATTATGCGTAATAGATTTAGATACTTTAATGCCTGGATATTTTATCAGCGATGTGGGCGATATGATCCGCACTTATGTGTCTCCGGTGAACGAAGAAGAAAAAGATTTGTCTAAAATAGAGATCCGCGAAGCATATTTCAAATCAATATGGGATGGTTATATGTCTGAAATGGGCAACGAATTGAATGCAGAAGAAAGGCGGCATTTTATTTATGCCGGAAAATTCATGATCTATATGCAAGCCATTCGTTTTCTTACCGATCATTTGAATAACGATACTTATTACGGAGCAAAATATGAAGGGCAAAACTTCGTAAGAGCCGGCAATCAGATCGCATTGCTTCAAAAATTAATAGAGAAAGAAAACACATTGAAAAACTTGATCAAAAAGTAAGCTTTTCAAATTTGCTGCTTAATCATTTTCTGCCATTCTCGCCTCTGCCTCATATTTATTTTCATGATATCCGCGCCTGAAACTTTCCCACAAATATTTGAAAATAAAAAGGGTAAACCCATGTTTTTGAAATTGCCTGATGTGACACATTTCATGTTTTACCCACTTTTTGTCGTTTAGAAAATCCTCTTTGGAAACGTTGTGCAGATGAATCGTTTTGCCAATGACAATCGCTACATTTTCTGATTGCAATTTACGCGCTGCAATTCTTGCAATCCATGAGTTTTCTTTTATTTGAATGGGCATACAAAAAGATCGAACTTTCAGAACTGGTTTTTTATAGCAAACAAAGAAATAATGCTAATTCGAATTTTCACTACGAAGCCACTTTTAAAATTTCTTCACTGTGAATCTTTGATTTTGGTTTTCTGAAAATTTTAAAAATAATGCCGTTTTCATCTATCAGAAAAGTAGTCCGGTGAAGTCCCATATATTTTCTTCCATACAAATTTTTTTCTCCCCAAACGCCATATTTATCAATAATTTTCTTCTCCGGATCTTCTAATAATGTGAACGGCAGCTCGTATTTCTCTTCAAATTTTTTGTGCTTGCTTTTATCATCGGGGCTCACGCCTAATATGACAAAACCCGCTTTTTTTAGTTCACCATAATTGTCTCGCAGATTACAGGCTTCAATAGTGCACGTAGGGGTATCATCTTCGGGATAAAAATAAAGCACTACTTTTTTGCCACGAAAATCTTTTAAAGAAACCGTGTTTCCGTTTTGATCTTTTGCTGTAAAATCAGGCGCTTTTTCACCTTCTGTTAAATCAGTCATTTTTATAAAATTTTTACCTGGTAAAGTTCAAAATTTGTTTTGTTTTATTTCCTGCTTCGTCTTCTGCAGAAATTTTTAATTCATGCTTTCCGGAGGTGCATTTTTCATCAAAAATATAAATAAATGAACGGCCTTTATCGTTGCTGAAACGCAGCCATTTTCCATCTAGTTCTGCACGGAAATTTTTTATTTGATCATTATTATCCCTTGGAGTAATTACAATTTCTTTTGAATGGGAGAGAATGGCATTGTTGTGGAAATTTGCGTTTATCACCGGAGACTGATCATCTGCTATTAACTCAAAATTTCCAAAAGCATTAAATTTTGCTGAATACCAATCGCCGCTCCTCGTCGCTTTTACTACATCACTTTTCCCGCTCCAGCTTCTTTTCATTAAAATTTTATCCCTCAGGTTTTCGGGAATGTTTTTGTCAGCTTTTATTCTTACCGTAAAATAATTTTGAGCGGGTATCAACCCGGAAAGTATAGAATGAATGCCGGAAAAACTTTGCGTAGCGTCCGATTTTTTTTCTGTATGAAAAAAGACAACCGAATCATATAATGTACCAACAGGCAAATAAACCTGTAAATTTTCCTTCTCAAAAACGTTTACAAATTCTGGCTGAAATTCTTTTTTCTGATAATCAATATCATCCGGTTTCCCATTTTCATAAATCAATCCTTTTTTTATTTTGAACTGAAGAACAGAAGCGTTATTGCGCGCATCTTTTACAATAATTTTTACCTGGTGAACGTTCGTATCTTTTAATTCAATAACACCATCGCCGTTTATGTCTTTATATACTCCCTGAGGATACCCCGCCAACCTTGAAAGATGCTGAATGTAAGGGCCACCAGCAGCGCGGGTTTTGTAATCAATATTTGCATTGACATACCTCGATTCATCATAAGTAATGCTATCCAGTTGAAACGCTGAAAGCGGCTGCTCATCCAGGTAAATAATCGCTTCATAGATTCCATTCGGGTTATTGGAACCGGATTGCTTGTCATTTGCCGAAATACCAAAACTAACTTTATCAGTATGAACGGAAATCAAATTTTCAACCGTTTTATAATTTTCATTGACTTTTTTTATAGGAAGATGCAGTGGCGTTTGGCTGTAGGTACTTTTGCATCTGTCATACATATACAAGCGGACGATCGTTGGAGGAACATTATCCGGAATCGGCAGGTTAAATAAAAGCGGATTTAAAACTTTGTCTGTTTTCGTATCCCGGATTTCGAAATGACAATGAGGACCTTGCGAGCCGCCGGTATTTCCGCTGTTGGCTATGAACTGACCTTGTTTTACAGGAAATAGTGCAGGAGGAATTTTTAAATCCACATTCCATGATTCCTGGTTGTATTGCTGCTCTTTTACATATTTTTCAAGAGCTGGAAAAAAGCTGTGCAAGTGGCCATAAACAGTTGTCAACCCATTTGGATGATTGATGTAAATCGCTTGTCCAAAACCAAAAGGCGCAATAGTAACGCGGGCAATATAACCCGCAGCGGCAGCTTTTACCGGACGGTTAATTACCTGGTTGGTTCTGCAATCCAAGCCCATGTGATAATGGTTAGGACGCAGCTCACCGAAATTTGCAGCCAGGCTGATTCTTGCATCGACAGGATAAATAAAATAATCTCCCGGATAATTTTTAGGTGGAAAAAATTGTGCTTGTGAAATTGTATAAGAAAGGAAAAACAAAAAAAACAGGAACGGTTTGTGTATGGTATATTTTTTAAAAGTATTTTTCATATCGGACAAAGCTAAGAACTTAAAAACTTAAGAATATGGCAAAAACAAATAAAGTTGCGGCAATCATCCTAGGAGCCGCTGCAGGCGTGGCTTTGATTAAATTCCTAAGCATGCCAAAAGACGAAAGGGATGAATTTTTTGCAAATATAAAAAACAGAACCAGCGAACTGCTGGACAATGCGGAAGATACTGTGGAAAAAGTAGAACATTATATGGACGAGTACAAATCCAAGGGCGAAAATGAATGGATAGATAAACTCTATATTTTAAAGAAAATGTTTAAGAATTTATACGGTTCGGGAAAACATTATTTGTTATAAACTTCTCAAATTGTATCAATAAAAAAAACAGGCCGGGAAGGACCTGTTTTTTTATTTCCAGTTAACAGTAAAAGCATAAATAATAAGAATCTTCGATTTTAAAAAATCCGGTTCCATCCTGCTGTTAAAATATTTTATCTTTATCACTGTGAAGTAAGATAAAAGATTACCTCTAAATTATTTTTATGCAACAAACTCCCGACCAACAACTTCAACAAGCAGGTTTCAATTTGCCACCAGAACCAAAGCCTGGAGGCATTTATAAGCCTTTCCTGCAAACAGGAAATTTAATTTATGTTTCTGGCCACGGGCCGGTTATGGAAGACGGCGCACTGATAAAAGGAAAAGTAGGTTTTGATATGAACGCAGACGCGGCAAAGCTTGCAGCAAGGCAAACAGGTTTGACCATACTGGCTACTTTGAAAGCAAATCTTGGAAGTTTGAATAAAATAAAACGGGTAATAAAAGTTTTTGGTATGGTAAATTGTACGCTTGACTTTGAACAACAACCTTTTGTGATCAATGGTTGCAGTGAGCTCTTTGCACAGATGTGGGGCGATGACGGTATCGGTGTAAGAAGCGCAGTAGGAATGGGTTCTTTGCCAGGAAACATTCCTGTAGAAATAGAAGCAATTTTTGAACTGGCATGATAAAATGAGATGATAAAATGAACAAAAAAAATTGGTATGAGTTAAACGATCCTGATGAAATTGATTCCCCCGCTTTGCTGATCTATAAAGATCATGTGGTTCAAAATATTCAAACAATGATTGACATTGCAGGCGACGCTAAACGATTGGTTCCGCATGTGAAAACGCACAAGACCGCAGAGATTGTGAAAATGCAATTGAATGTAGGAATTTCACAATTCAAATGTGCTACGATCGCAGAAGCGGAGATGCTTTCGGAGGCTGGAGCAAAAAAGATTCTGTTTGCCTATCAATTAAACTTTTCAAAAGCAAAACGTTTTATTTCTCTTGTAAAAAAATATGCTGACATTCATTTTGCTTCTTTGATTGATAATGTTGATTCTGCAAAAATGCTGAATGACCTCTTTAAAAACGAAAATCTGAAAGCAAATGTTTTTATTGATGTCGATGCAGGGATGCATCGAACAGGAATTGCGCCGGAACAAATTTTAGATTTGTTCTTGCAAATTCAAAAACTACCAAATCTTCATTTCGAAGGCCTGCACGTTTACGACGGACATATTCGTGAAGCAGATTTTGAATTGAGAAAAGAACAATGTCAAAAAGGATTTGAAAAAGTAAGTGCAGTAAAGCAACAAATCATTGCGAATTCTGATTTACCTGATGTAAAAATTATTGCCGGCGGAACTCCTACGTTCACCGTTCATGCATTGAATAAAGAAGTTGATTGCAGCCCGGGAACTTGT
>JAICYZ010000437.1 GCA_025933935.1 Chitinophagaceae bacterium | reverse complement strand
GAGCATCTCTGTAACCTCCATTTATTACCTGAAGAGGGCTTTACTTTTAGTGCTGCACCTCCCAAATTTAAAGGTGCCGGCACCTTCCCGGTAAGGGCAATGGCTAAACTGCCAAAAAAAAGGTGACGAAAGAAAACAAGGATTTAGCCATCTTGAGCTGATTTTTCTAAAAAGCATTTCACGCTCTCAACGACTTAACCCCGCTTTCTCCGCTAATAGAATATGATTATTAAATCTAAAAAAAATGTTGCAAGCATGGAAATTATAAACATTGACCACATCGTGTTAACGGTAGCTGATATTGAGAAAACTACCCGTTTCTATTCAAGTGTTTTAGGCTTTGAAGTAGTTACTTTTCACAACGGCAGAAAGGCGTTGCTATTTGGCAATCAAAAAATTAACCTGCATCAAAAAGGAAAAGAATTTGAACCAAAAGCAGGTAATCCAACATGTGGCTCTGCTGATGTGTGCTTCATTTCACGAACGGACGTAAAAGTTATTCTGAAAGAATTGAAGGAAAAAAATGTGGAAGTGGTGCAGGGCATTGTTGAGCGCACCGGTGCAACCGGGAAAATCAATTCTGTATATTTCAGGGACCCTGACAGTAATTTGATTGAAGTAAGCAATTATATAACAAATCCATTTATGTAGAAATGAAAAAAATATTAATAGCCGGAGCTACAGGATACCTGGGTAGCCATATTTTGAATGAACTTAAAGATCAAAAATATTCAGTCCGTGCGATTGTCAGAAACCGCGAAAAATTAAAACAATTAAATGCAGATGTTGATGAGGTTGTTGAAGCAGATCTTACTAAACCGCTGTCGTTGGTAAATTGCTGCAACGGCATTGAAACGGTTATTACTTCAGTTGGCATCACAAGGCAAAAGGATGGGTTGACTTATATGGATGTAGATTACCAGGCAAACTTAAATCTCTTACATGAAGCTTTAAAAAGCGGCGTTAAACGATTTATTTATGTGTACATTTTCAATGCAGACAAAATGGAAAATTTAAAAATCATACAGGCAAAGCAAAGATTTGTGCAAGCCCTGAAGAGTTCAGGAATTAATTATTGCCTTATCAATCCAACAGGATTTTTTTCAGACATGCGTGAGTTTTTGGGTATGGCAAAGAAAGGTAAAGTATATCTTTTTGGAAAAGGCGATTGTCAAATAAATCCTATTGATGGCGGAGACCTGGCTAAAGTGTGCGTAAACGCAGTCGCAAGTGAAGAACATGAAATAAATGCAGGTGGCCCGGAAATTTTTACCTACACACAAATTGCCACGACTGCTTTAACAACATTAAACAAACCGAAAAAAATTACGTACATACCGGTTTGGGTAAAAAACGTCATTCTGTTTCTACTTCGAAATTTCTCAAGCGTACGGTTTTATGGACCCATTGAATTTTTGCTTACTGTATTAACAACAAATATGGTTGCCCCGCAATACGGAAATCATACACTGGAAGACTATTTTCTTGAAAGTATCTCTGAAACTTCATTGCATAATGCATGATGTGATATTAATTTTAAAAAGCCTTTCTTTTTTGTCGCTGTAAATCGCGAACCTGTGCGTGCTTAATAAGTAAGTAGAACTTACATTACTTCCCACCTTGAATGATACTACGCGGGATCCTTGTTTCGGCATATGACAGTCGGATGCAATTTATTTTGACCTGGTGTGATTGCTTTTGCCAACCTTGTGCGACCTTATATCCTTAATAACTTTTTCAAAGGCTTCGTGTTTTTTCAAAATGCTCTGTAGAATTTTTTGTATCGCTTTCATAAGATTTTAATTCTTCGAATGTTGTAAATTTTTTAACTGCTTTCATAATCTACTGTTTAATGCATTACCGCGCTGCATTAAT
>JAICYZ010000113.1 GCA_025933935.1 Chitinophagaceae bacterium | reverse complement strand
TAATTTTAGCAACGAAAAAGGAAATCAGGAACTCACTACTTACAGTAACAGAAATAGTTCAATAGAAAGTTTACCAGTGATTCAAAATAGTCTTTTTTCTGAAACGATTAATAATTACAAAAATGAAATACTGGTTCATGCTTCATTTCCTGAATTTGTCAATCCTTTTCAAATTTTACCTTCCTCTAATAACATCTCGAATACAGACAGTAAAGCAATAAATAATATGGATTTTAATTCTCAAAAAGTGACAGCAACAGTGAATGCTAAAAAGATAAAAAGGAAGAAAAATAAAAACGTTGAGTGGACATTTTATGCAGCGCCAACAATTGGAACAGTTTCATTCAGCAAAAAAAGAAATATGACGGTATTGTCTTCTAATGTTTCTTCTGTCATTATTTTGCCCAATGATCCGTCGTTTGGCTTGAAAAGAACGTCAAAAATCGGTTTTGAAACAGGAGCAGAGATGAGTTACAAAATATTTAGAAAGTTTAGTTTTATCACCGGCGCTAACATCAGTTATTCCGGTTATAACAATATGTCGAACCTGATCCATCCTACATTTGCATCATTAAATTTTATCGATAGAAATTCTATAATTTATTCAAAAAGCTATGTAACAAATTATGGAAATGGTCAAAGTCCGAACCGCATTCCTCTTACCAATTACAGCTTTGAAGTATCGGTTCCGGTCGGCTTGAAGTACAATATTTGGGGGAATGAAAAGATTCAGATTGACGCGATTTCAAGTGTAGATCCTTCAATAGTTTTAAAGAAAAATGCATTCATAATTTCTTCTGATGGAAGATATTATATTAACGATGCGTCTTTAGTTCGGAACATTAATCTTGCCGGGCATTTCGGTTCTTATATTTCATTCTCAGTCAACAAAATCAAATGGCATATCGGGCCTGATATACGATATCAATTATTATCTACTTATAAAAGTTATTATCCTTCCAAAGAACATTTTGTGGATTATGGCATAAGAATTGGAATATCCAGATAAAGAATTACAACAATAAACACGATATTTTTTCGTTTTATTTTTTTAACTCATTTTTTCTAAAGCCGTTGCTTCGTACCCTGCAACGGTTTTTTTTATTCGTAATTTTGCGCGATGCAAAAATTATTCGCGGTTGTTGTACCCTTTTTTATTATCTTTTTTACTGCCTGCTCAGGAAAAAAAAGCAATACAGCTTCTACAAATATTCCGGTGCAAACAGAAAATATCTTTCCCGTTACCGATTTTTTGAAAGGACAATTGCGGATCATTGATTCTAGTGGAGTCACTCCTTTAAAAATTATTTCTGTAAATGGAAAAACGGATTCTGTATGGCTAAAAAGAGAAGATATCAGGAGGAATGCAACGCCATTTCTTACGCCGGTAATTGATTCTGCAAATATGTATTCATTGTTTTCCGAAAAATCCTTTCTCGATCAGACGATCAACGCCTTTACATTTTCCTACGACCCTAAAAAGAAACTGCCCGATTCGATAAAAATCACACACTGGGATGTTTATATGAATCCTCAAACCAATGCGATAGATCGTATTTACATAGTAAAAGAAAATGCAGATACAACGTCACAATTAACCTGGCTTGTAAATAAATGGTATAGCATCAGAATGATAGTCCAATTGGCAAATGCGCAACCACAGATAAAAGAAGAGAAAATGATCTGGAATTTTGATGATTGATGACTTATACATAAAATGCTGATAAATGACGGCTGAAACTTTTCATACTATTATAAAGACCATACCTGTTCATCCCGGAATTTATAAATATTTTGATGATCAGAACCAATTGATTTACGTTGGAAAGGCAAAGAATATCCGTAAACGCGTTAGTTCATATTTTACCAAAACATTTAATGGTTACAAAACACAGGAACTGGTAAAAAGAATTAAGCGGATAGAATTTACGATTGTAGATAGCGAGCAGGATGCTTTTCTTTTAGAAAATTCTTTGATCAAGCAGTTTCAGCCAAAGTTCAACATCAATTTGAAAGATGATAAAACGTATCCTTACATTGTAATTAAGAATGAGCCGTTTCCCAGGATTTTCTTAACGCGCAACAGGATCAACGATGGTTCTCAATATTTAGGTCCGTTTACTTCCGTCGGGCGTGTTCGTGAGTTATTAAGTTTTATAAAAGAATTCATTCCTCTACGCACCTGCAAACTGAATCTTACGGAACAAAATATTTTAAAAAATAAATTTAAAGTGTGCCTGGAATATCACCTTGGAAATTGCAAGGGGCCTTGCGAAGGTTTGCAAAGCAAAGAAGATTACGAAGAAGGACTGCAACAAATAAAACAAATGATCAAAGGGAATTTGAGTCCTGTAATTCAACGCTACAAAGAAGAAATGAATTATTATGCTTCTCAATTGCAATTCGAAAAGGCAGCAATGATCAAACGGAAATTGGAAGGACTTGAAAAATACCAGGCAAGATCTGTAGTCGTTACCCAGTCGTTTGCAAATCTTGACGTCTTCTCCCTTTTGAGGGAAAAAGATACGGCTTACGTGAATTATTTAATGGTTCAAAACGGAATCATCATACAAACGCACACGTTGGTTTTAGAACCAAAACTTGATGAAACAGATGCAGAAATTTTAAGCCTTGCCATTACAGACATACGTGAAAAATTTAACAGCGAAGCGCTAGAGATTGTTATTCCCTTTGAAGTAGAACGCGAAAATGATACACTCATTTATACGATTCCGAAAGCCGGCGATAAAAAAAAGTTGTTGGATCTTTCTGTGAAGAATGTCAATTATTTTATTGAAGAAATGAAGCGCAAAAAAATGCTGCGACTTGAAGGGAAATCAGAAAAGGAAAAGACGGAAGTGTTGGTTCAGTTGCAAAATGATTTGCATCTTCCGGCTTTGCCCGCGCACATTGAGTGTTTTGATAACTCAAATTTCCAGGGAAGTTTCCCTGTTGCGGCAATGGTATATTTTAAGAATGGCTTGCCTGATAAAAATGAATATCGAAGATTTAATATTAAAACAGTGAGTGGCATCAATGACTTTGCGAGTATGAAAGAAGTGGTTTCGAGGAGATACAAAAGATTGTTAAAAGAAGAAATTCCATTGCCGCAATTAATTATTATTGACGGCGGCAAAGGCCAGCTGAATGCGGCTATTGAAGGTTTGGAAGAAATAGGAATGATGGGAAAAACAACGGTTGTCGGACTTGCGAAAAATGAGGAGGAAATATTTTTTCCAGGTGATCAGGAATCTATTAAACTTCCATGGAACAGTGAAAGCCTCAAACTCATCAGGCGTGTAAGAGATGAAGTTCACCGTTTTGGAATTACGTTTCACCGCAATCAGCGAAGCCGCGGCACATTTGTAAATGAACTGGAGATGATAAAAGGAATCGGAAAAAATACTGCGGATATTTTATTAAAAAAATTCAAATCGGTAAAAAAGATAAAAGAACTTTCAAAAGAAGAAATTGAAGAAGTAATCGGAAAATCAAGGGCGAATACTGTTTATGAATATTTTCACCAGGAAGAAAAAAAGGAAAATAAATTTTAGAAGAAATGATTTCTCAAAAAATATAAATCCCGTTTATTTGTTTGTTTACTGAATACCCTTTCAAATAAATTCAGGGATTTAATCTTCTCAATAAAATATTATCGACCTGGTTAAAAAGTACGTCCGGCTTCATGGTGCGCCACGCCGGCAAAGAAAGCATTTCTACATAATTTGCAAGACGCGCTTTTACAAAATCGTATTGACTTTGAGTGGGCATATTTAATGAAACAATCCATCCGCCCTTCTCCATCACGTCTTCATACCATTCTTCATAATAACAGTCATCGCTGCTGTGGAAATTGAGCACATTTTCGGTTATCAAAATAAATTTGTTGATTCCCTGCAAAATAAATTCATCAATTACATCACGCTTCAGCCGCATGATATCGTTCTCGATTGCATCATTCCATTCGCCGATCATTTCAATAATTGCATATTGCTCATCATAATCTGCCATCAAAACTTTCAGGTATAAAGTGCGGCTACCAAATTCATCCCATAATGGATGAATATAATAATTATAGACGGTATTTGTAAATTCAAACTGGCTATATTCCCGCCCATAAAAAGGGGAGCGCACATCCGCTTCCGATGTGTATAAATATTGCCAGTTATCGTATGGTTCAATGTCCTGCATCTGCTACCAAAATTATTCTTTTAATATAAAAATAAATGTCAAAAAATTAGCCAAAAACAAGAGAGAAAGGGGGTAAAAAAATAATATTTTTGGACACAAAGAATTAAGGTTATTTGTTTGTTTGCTGCGTCATCCGTTAGAGCTGTAAAATAATTTTCTATATGGCTTGCGAATAAAAAAGCCCCAAGGCTTTTCTCAGGGCTTTTCAAAAAAATAAAAAAACTTTTAAAACGAATACCGCCCATCTTCAATCAGCTTTGCTGCTATCAATCTGCGTGCATCTTTTGCATTAAAAGGCGCTGTTTTTGTAAAGCGTTTTAAACCAAGCAACATCATTCTTTGTTCATCGCCGGTAGCAAAAGAATTGATCGCTTCTTTGCCGTTTATTGCCAAAATATCTATCGCATCGTTCAGATAAACACGCATCATTGCCAATTGCACTTTATTCGCTTCCTCGCCGGTTCTTTCCACAGATTTTATTACCCTCAGCAACATGCTTTCTGCAACAAAGGTTTCTATCATCATGTCGGCAATGTTCATAATAATTTCCTGTTCTTTTGACAAAGCGGTCATCAGCTTTTGTACTGCTGCTCCTGCTACCATCAGAATGCTTTTCTTCATGTTCGCAATGGTTTTTAATTCGGTAGAAAAAGCGCCTTCTTCACCATCCCCAAATTCAGGAATGCTCATTAACTCTTTCTGGACGTTCATAGCAGGTCCCATTAAATCCAACTGCCCTTTCATGGCACGCTTCAATATCATATCTACAGAAAGCAAGCGGTTGATTTCATTCGTTCCTTCAAAGATTCGGTTGATTCGGCTGTCCCGGTAAGCACGGCTAATGGGATATTCATCGCTAAAACCATTGCCACCATGGATTTGAACGCCTTCATCCACCACATAATCCAATACTTCACTTCCGTGAACTTTTAATATCGCGCATTCAATCGCAAATTCTTCCGCTGCGCCCAAAAGCGCTTCATTAAAGGGTTTGCCTTCGGCTAATAATTCCTGTTCTTTTTCATCAATCCATTTTGCCGTACGATACAAAGCGCTTTCATCAGCATAAATTCTGATTGCCATTTCAGCCAGTTTATATTTTATGGCGCCAAATTTTGCAATCGGTAACTTAAACTGCTCGCGCGTTTTCGCATATTCTATAGATTCTGTCAAAGCCATCTTTGACCCACCAACTGCCGCAGCATCTAATTTTAATCTGCCGATATTTAAGATATTAAATGCAATGATGTGTCCCCGCCCAATTTCACCCAAAACATTTTCTACGGGCACTTTGCAATCCTGGAAATACAATTGGACAGTGGATGAACCTTTAATACCCATTTTATGTTCTTCATGTCCTTGTGTAAAACCAGGCATGTTTCGTTCAACGATAAATGCGGTAAATTTATCACCGTCAATTTTGGCAAAAACAGTAAAAATATCTGCAAAGCCTCCATTCGTAATCCAGCATTTTTGGCCATTGAGCAAATAATATTTGCCATCTTCAGAAAGCGTCGCAGTGGTTTTTGCACCCAACGCATCACTTCCGCTTCCCGGTTCAGTAAGTCCATAAGAACCTTTCCATTCGCCGGTTGCCAGTTTTGGAATGTATTTTTTCTTTTGTTCTTCTGTACCAAAATATAAAATAGGTAGTGTACCAATTCCGGCGTGTGCACTCATGGCAACGCTGAACGAATAACCGCCGCCAAGTGCTTCGCTTACTAAAGTAGAAGTCACAAAATCTTTTCCCATTCCGCCATATTCTTCCGGTACGGATGCGCTCAAAAGTCCCTGTTCACCAGCCTTCACCATCAATGCCGGCATTAATCCGGGTTCCGCTTTGTCTATTCTATCCACGACCGGTAGCACTTCTGTTTCCAGAAACTGATGGCACATATCCCGTATCATCAATTGCTCTTCGCTGAAATCTTCGGGCGTAAAAATGTCGTTTGCATTTCCAGGTTTTATCAACCATTCACCGCCTTTTAAGGTAGAAACTGTTGCTGTTGTTTGCATAATTATTGGTTTAATATTTTTAAATTTTTTCTTTAATTGGACAAATTATCATACACCATTTGTAAAACTTCTTTTGCAATTTCAATTTGCCCGTTGGTAACTCCCTGAAGGGCTTCGTTCAACGTTCTGTTTGCCACTTCCATGGTTTTCTGCTCCAGCGATTTTGCTTCTTTCGTCAGATAAATGAGATTACTGCGCCGGTCATTTTTTGAGGCAACCCTTTTTACCAGTTTTGCCTTTTCAAGATTATCTACCAGCCGCGTAATGCTGGGCTTGTCGCGAAATGTAGCCTCACACAATTGCTGCTGACTAATGCCATCCTGCTTCCACAAATGATATAAGACACTCCACTGCTCAATCGTCACATCTATTGCTGATTCCTTAAAATTTTTTTGCAATCTCCTGGCGATTGCCGTAGAAGCTTTACCGGTAATAAAACTATAAAGTTCGCCTTTTTTAAATTGGTTGTTTAGCATATAGTTGTTTATGCAACTATACAAATCTAATAATTCAATTTGAGAATAAAAAATATTTTTCCTTTCTTTTTTTTGATGATCCTTCTAAAAATAAAAAACCCGGAGGTACTTACCGTCCGGATTCTTTCGACTCAACAATATTAATAAACTTTATTTCGCCTGTGGAACACTGGCTCGCAGCATCCACGCCATTTTTTCGTGTTCTTTCATAATTCCGGTAATAAAATCAGAACTGCCTGCGTCACCATATTTTTCATCAAATTCATCAATCAGCTTTCGCGTATTGCGAATGATTGCATCATGATCTGATGCTAATTCTGCAATCATTTGCTCAGATACCGATGCATTGCCTGCATGCTCTTTTAAAGATGCAGCATCGAGAAATTCCTGCATACTTCCTGTAGCAAAATGACCAACTTTTCTGATTCGTTCTGCAACGGAATCGATGATGATCTGCAGCTGGTGATATTGATCATCAAGGAATAAATGTAACGCATGAAAATCGCGCCCTTCTATATTCCAATGAAAATTTAATGTTTTTGTATAAAGAACAAATTCATCTGCTAAAACCTGGTTCAAAGCTTCTGCAACCCCGGCGCTATTTGAAGCCGAAATACCGGTGTTTAAATTATCTGTATTTTCATTTTGCTTTTGCTCGTTTTCATTTTTTCCTATTACTTTTTGATTTACCTGTTTTGCATTTTTAGGAGCTGGTTTCTGCACCGCAGCTTTTACATTTTTTGCCATTTTTTTGTTTTTTTTAAATGTGAAAATTTGAATTTTGAGACGCAAGATGGATGCCAACTTTACAAGCCTTTAAAGGCGATTCAATCGTTTGCTTCATTCAATATCTTTTCTAAAGTACCAATCACGATTATTTGTTTGTTTATTCAAATTATTCAAGTTCTCAGTGATTTCCGCCGGCGTTTCTACACGAACTGGTTATTAGGAGTGGTAGCTTCTTTCCGAAAGCTAAATCGTTAAAAGCGCAAATGTGAATGTGCCTTATTTATCCTTTTACTACGAACTAGTTTTTATTAAATAATTTTACGCATCTTTTCTTTTAATTACATTCTTAACCTTAAAATCTTCTTAATTGCAATCTGTTCAAACTATCAAAAGAATATTTAAAATAAGCTTGATTTATCTTCTTGTTTTGATTTTATTTTCAACAAAAAGCATCGCTCAGCAGGATTCCTGTCATCTTCAAATCAGTCTTTTGACCGTAATGCCCGGTGAAGAACTTTATTCGACATTTGGACACAGCGCTTTGCGTATAACTGACACGGTTACCCACCAGGATATAGTCTATAATTATGGCACATTCAATTTTGACGATCCTGATTTTTACACAAAATTTATTCGTGGAAAATTACTCTATTATTTATCTACTGACCGTTTTGACTCGTTCGTTTTAGAAAATCAGCAGGACAACCGCGGTATTACAGAACAAATTCTAAATCTTTCCTGCGAGCAAAAACGAAATATTATTGGGTTGCTTGAAGCCAATATGATGGCGCAAAACCGCTTTTATAAATACGACTTTCTTTTTGATAATTGTACTACACGATTGCGCGATCTGGTGGAAAAGGCATCGGATTCTACCGTTCATTTTGGAAAAGCTCTAAACACGGAAGTTTCTTTTCGAAACCTGATTCATGAATATCTAAACAAGAACGATAAACAATGGAGCAAACTCGGAATTGATATTTTGCTTGGGGCAAAAACCGATGCCATCGCAACTCCCTACCAGGTGATGTTTTTGCCCGATTACCTGATGAAAACTTTTGACAGTTCAACAATAAATTCACAGCCTCTTGTGACTGATAAACATTCATTATTTAAAATAAATTATTCACAAAATGAAAAAGATAACTTAACGCATCCCTTCTTTTTATTTATTTGTTTGTTTGTATTAATTGCATTTTTAAGTTTTTCAAAAAATGTTTTTGTACAAAAGTTTCTTGACTCATTTGACGCACTTTTGTTTTTCATCGTTGGATTTTTAGGAATCCTGATTCTTTTTATGTGGTTCGGAACCGATCACATCATGTGCCGCAATAATTATAATTTATTATGGGCATGGCCAATGAATATTGTTGCTGCTTTTTATATTCATTCAAAAAGAAAATGGGCACAAATTTATTTTCTGATTTATGCCATTTTTAATATCGTTCTGATTGCATTATGGGGCTTCATTCCGCAACATTTTAATTTTGCCCTGATTCCCATTCTCGCTATTCTGATTTTCAGAAGCCTACTTTATTTTATTCGAAAAAAATAAATCAATGCCGCAGATTTCATACGAAAATAAAAAAATATTTTACCGTGTTGAAGGAAAAGGAAGACCAGTTTTATTACTCCATGGTTTTGCCGAAGATGGAAGGATATGGGACAAACAAATAAATGCATTGAAAGCAAGTAATCTTTTAATAATTCCGGATCTTCCGGGAAGTGGCAAATCGCAAATGCTTGATCGCCCCTGTACAATGAAGGATTATGCAGAGGTAGTAAAAGCCGTTGCAGAAGAGGTAATATTTAAAGATCAAGCAGAAAAAGAAAAGCAGTTTTGCCTGATTGGCCACAGCATGGGTGGCTATATTACATTGGCTTTTGCAGAAAAATATCCGCATCTTTTGAATTCTTTCGGGCTTTTTCATTCTTCTGCATTTGCAGATACTGAAGAAAAAAAGGCAACCAGAAGGAAAGGAATTGCGTTTATTGAAAAGAATGGAACAGAAGCATTTTTAAAAACATCTATTCCGAATCTGTTTTCAGCAAAAACAAAAAATCAAAAGCCCGAGATGATTTCACAATTATTTGAAATTGCAAGAACGATTTCTCCGGAAGCATTAATTCAATATTATGACGCAATGATTCAAAGGCCAGACAGGACTGCTATTTTGCGCTCTTTCGATAAACCGGTTCTTTTTATCATTGGAAAAGAAGATAATGCAGTTCCGCTGCAAATTTCTCTCTCCCAATGTTATATTCCCGCAATTTCTTACGTTCAAATTTTAGAAAACTCAGGACATATGGGAATGTGGGAGGAAACTGAATTATCCAATTCTTATCTTATTAATTTTTGTCAGCTTTCTTTTTAAAAAATGACAGTTTTTCGTCACGATTTGTCCTTACTTTAAATTGATTAGAAGTAATTTGCAGTATTAATGTTTATGAAAAAAATCCTCCTTTTTATATTTGTTTTCATTTGCATTTTGAAATGTGATGCGCATCACATCATTGGAGGGGAAATGTATTATAATTACCTGGGTAAAGGCAGTCAGGCAAACACGAGTAAATACCAAATCACTCTTAAACTTTTCAGGGATCAGAATGCTCCGCCAGGAACTGCATTAATGCCAACGGAAGTTTATATAGGTATTTTTAATAACGAAACTGGTCAGCAATATAATGGTCCAAATCCATATTATATTGTTGAAAAAAGCAGTGAATCCTCTGTACAAGTAAATCCATTTCCTCCCTGCATGACCAATGCGCCCAACCTTGATTACCATGTTGGTGTTTTTCAATTTACAGTTGAATTGCCTGATAATACGAAAGGCTATACCGCTTCCTTTCAAACATGTTGCCGGGTGGATAATTTACAGAATGTAGACAACGCCGGCGGCAGTGAAACCGGGTCAACTTTTACCTGCGATATTCCAGCGGCGAGTTATAAGGATAATTCACCGGAATTTACAACAAGTATAGATGTGATTTGCGCAAACAAAGCATTCCAGTTACAGTATAACGCAACAGACCAGGATGGCGACTCATTGGTTTATTCATTTGCACCTGCTTTTAATGGTGGTAGTTTCAGGGACGATAAAAATGCGAATCCGGCACCACCGCCCTACCAATCTGTAGACTATATTAATGGATTTGTTTTTTCTTCGCCGCTTGGTGATCAGGCAGTAATTAATTCTAAAACTGGAATTGTAAGTGGCATTGCTCCGGGAATAGGTAAATATGTGTTAGGCGTTCAGGTACTTTCCTACAGAAATGGCATTCTTATCAATCAACATGAAAAAGATTTTATCGTCAACGTTACAGATTGTGATTTTGCCGGAGCACAATTAAATCCAAAACCAGTGGTCTGCGACAGTTTTACGGTTTCTTTTCAGAACGACAATACTTCATCTTTAAATCAGAATTTTTATTGGGATTTTGGTGATCCAAAATCCGGTGCAAACAATGTTTCTACGTTGAAAAACCCTTTACATCAATTTACAGATACCGGTGCTTTTGTATATAAACTTGTGATAAACCGCGGCCAGCAATGCTCGGATTCTGCTACACAAATTGTAAAAATATATCCAGGCTTTTATCCTTTGTTCAGTACAGATGGTCAATGCATCAATTCGAATATCTTATTTACAGATAAATCATCTACTTTATATGGAAGCGTAAACAGCTGGTCGTGGAATTTTGGCGATCCTGCTACTAATTCGGATACTTCTCAAAATAAAAATCCTACTTACATTTATACAAAAGCAGGAACATATCCTGTTCAATTAACTGTTTCTAATACCAAAGGGTGCGTTAAAACATTTTTGAACTCTATTGTTATAAAAACGCAGCCCGATTTTTCTGTCAGCAATGACACATTGATATGCAATATTGATACATTACAATTGACTGCAAAAGGGCAGGGAAGTGTATCGTGGACACCCGATTATAACATCAATAACATCCATAGTTTTACTCCTTTGATTAGCCCTAAAAAACCAACTGTTTATTACGCCACGTTGAATGAGAGCCGTGGCTGCATTGCAACCGATTCTGTTTTTGTAAATGTAGTCAGTAAAGTTACTTTGAGCATTCGGGCTGATACAAGTATTTGTCTGACGGATACCGCCACAATAAATCCTGTAAGTGATGCACTTCATTATTTATGGTCACCTTCTGCTTCGATACTGAATGATACGGCTCAATTTGTAAAAGTTGTTCCTCTTGAAAATACCACTTATCATGTAGTTGCAAGTATTGGCAAATGCAGTACCAGAGGTAGTTCTTTCGTAAGAGTAGTTCCTTATCCAAATGCAAAAACGGTTAATGATACGACCATTTGTTTTCCTAAAAGTTATCAGCTTCATGCGACCGGTGGAAGTATTTATAGTTGGACGCCGTCTCTGTTTTTAAATAACAACAAAATCGCTAACCCTATAGCCACACCCAATGAAACAATAAGATATGTGGTTCAGGTTAATGATGTTTTGGGCTGCCCGAAACCCGCATTTGATTCTGTTTTGAT
>JAICYZ010000090.1 GCA_025933935.1 Chitinophagaceae bacterium | reverse complement strand
CTTCCTATTAATTTCCTTCAAACTTTTTTGATATTATATTTATGCAAACACCATTGCAACTTGAAGTTAATTCTGTAGAGTGTTGTATTTGCGGCAGTTCATCAGCAACTACTGTAGGGCGCGGTGAAGATTATGAATATCACACCAGTGCTGATACTTTTTCGGCAGTTCGATGTAATTCCTGTAATTTGATTTATTTAAATCCTCGTCCATCCGTTAAGGAATTTGAAGTCATTTATCCTCCAACTTATCATGCTTTTGATTTTTCGCCGAAGCAATATGGATTTGTATATAAAGTAAGGACCAGATTGGAAGCCAATCGGTCTTTAAGCAGATGCAAAGGATTAGGAGACGATGCACGGATCTTAGATGTAGGATGCGGTGACGGATTTCACCTGAATTTGATAAAGAAATACGGCAACAAAAAATGGACACTGGAAGGAATTGATCTGGACAAGCGCGCAGTTGAAGCAGCGAGAAAGTGCGGGTTAAATGTGCATCTGGGCAGTGTGGAAGAAATGGATATACCACAGGAATCTTTCGATCTTGTATTTATGATCCAGACAATCGAACATGTTGAAAAACCTGCTGCAATCTTATCCTCAATCTTTAAATTATTAAAAAAGAACGGAAAGCTGGTGATCGTTACAGACAATACCGATTCATTGGATTTTAAAATTTATAAAGACAGGTATTGGGGAGGTTATCATTTCCCACGCCATTGGAATTTGTTCAATAAGAAATCACTATCGAAACTTGCTGTTCAAACGGGATTTGAGGTTGAAGATCTTTCGACAATTGTCAGTCCTGTAAATTGGGTTTACTCAATTCATAATTCACTGGTAGGGCGAAAAAAACCGCAATGGCTTATAGATCGTTTCACACTCAAATCTCCTGTTTCTTTATTTGCATTTACGGTTTTGGACTTTGTTTTGCAGAAGTTTGGAAGAGGTGCTTTATTACAAGCGACGTTGAAAAAACCTAGTTGAAAAATTATTTTACATTTAAAAAATTAGCTATGAGTACGAAACCAATTGCTATTATCGGAGGCGGTATTGCAGGATTAACGGCTGCTAACTTTCTCAGGCAAAAAAAGATTCCTTTTATTCTTTTTGAAGCCGGCGACCGCATTGCAGGACTTGCAATGAGTTTTAAAGATAAGGATGGATTTAGTAATGATTTTGGTGCACACTTTATTACCAACCGGCTGGCAAAGGCGATTGGCGTAGAGAACGAATGCAAAACCGTAAAATATTATGGAGAATCCGTTTGGATCGATGGGAGGAGCTTCGGTTATCCATTTGGTCTCGTTGCGATTCCTCGTATTCCATTGAGTTTTTTGCGCAACAAGTTAAATTTTGTTGATAAACATACTCCTGAATCAATTGCCGATTTGTTCAGAACCAGATATGGAGAATCTCTCGCTAATGAAATTGCGCTTCCTCTAATTGAAGCCTGGTCGGGTGCTCCTTCAGATAAACTTTCACCGGCAATTGCAGACAGTTTACCGAAAAGCATTTTAAAAACGCTCTATTTGAAAATGGCCAGCAAAATTACCCGCCGTGCAGTTTCGTGTGGGTACAACCGGGAAAAACCAGAACTTCCCTCAGTTTGGCATGTCTATCCAAATGGAGGAGTTTCGCGTTTGTGTTCCAAACTTGCGGAAGGTCTGGATGATTCAATAAGGCTTCAATCGCCGGTGCAGGAGATTGTTGTAGAAAATGAAAAAGTGATTGCAGTGGTGGTAAAAGATCAGTTGATTGAGGTTTCTGCAGCGATTAGCACTGCCCCGGCAAACATTTTATCAAAAATGGTAAAGGGTACGAACGCTTTGAAAGGAATTGCAAATTTTCGTTTTCGTCCGATGCTTTTTGTAAACCTGCGGTTTCATGAAAGAAATTTGTTACCTGATACTGTTGTTTGGTTTCCTGAACAAAAATTTCCATTTTTCAGGTTGACAGAAGTTACGCGTTCAATGCCGTGGCTTGCTCCTGAGGGTAAATCAATAATTACAGTAGATATTGGATGTGAGAAAAACGATATGTACTGGAATATGGGAAATGAAGAACTCATTAATCTTTGTCTTGAAAATTTGAAAACAATCATACCTGGTGCGCAAAAAAAATTTATTGGAGCGACAGTCTTAAAAACCCCGTTCGCCTACCCGATTTTCCTTAATGAATATGAAAAAGAAAGGCGTGAATTTGAAAGATCAACTAAAATTGAAAACCTGTTGAGTATAGGCAGAAATGGAGAATTTGCGCATCGTTTTATGGAAGATATTTATTGGCGGACCAGGGAAAAAGTCGGAGAGCTAATCAAAGAAACTGCCTCTAAGGGTAAAAATGGAAACTACACTGTAGTTGGTTCAAAGCAGCTGGTAAAATAACATTACGGAGTAAATTATTATTCTACCGCACTTGTGCTTAAAACTAAAAAAACGAAGATTCAGAAAAATAAAAAAGCCTTGAAAGATTATTATCAAGGCTTTTATTCATTGGTCTTTTGTAGCACGTACGGGATTCGAACCCGTGATTCCTCCGTGAAAGGGAGGCGTCTTAACCCCTTGACCAACGCGCCATTCTGTTTAAAGGACGGCAAAGATAATCTTCGGTAGTTTTGATACCAAATTTTTTATCTTCTTTTGAAAAAATAATGAAATTGCGGGAGTAGATAAATCAAAACTTCGGGCAGGGAATTCCTTTAAATCCGGCTGGCTTTTTTACATAAATTAATGAAATTTCCATTCCGCCCCTGCTCTGTGATCCTGCTTTCAGGCTGGAAACATTGATATCATAAGTGGCTCCAATGCGCATACCGGAAAATTCTAAACCTATATAAGGAATAACAGCATCATTTAACCGGTACCACAAGCCTCCATAAACATTCGTAGGATTTCCATTCTGATCATCTCCTACACCTGCCGACAAAGCACCTCCTACCACAGTTTCTGTAGATGCAGCCTGGTATTGATAAATACCACTGGCATGAAAAGTAAGGATATCTGAGACAGGAAAATAGCCACCCGCACTTATTGTAGTTCGTGAAGCAATATCCCAGTTTGCACCCATAAAACTTTCATGTGGGTGGTTAATATGGTAGATAGAAGCGCCTACATAAAAATTATTGGATTCATCTGTAGAGGCAGAAAATAACAATCCGGCATTTACATCAAGATAATTCACATCTAAATTCTCACCATAGAAGACTTCACGCGTTACTCCCGTGAAACCATACGGAGTGAGCATGTCTTCAAAATAAAGTTTATTTTGATCCAATCTTTTTTGTCCATAAGTCCCTTGAAAACCTACGGCTATCTGTTTGAAACCATCTTCGTCCAAAGCTTTGGAATAAGAAGTAGATAAGGCGAGATAATTATTGGTAAGAACTCCTCCACCCGCCTTATCGGTAAGTGCAAGAACTCCTATTCCCCAACGATCATAATCGGGCAGTTTATTTTTTAAAATATCAAAGTCAACACTTAGAGTAGAAGTAGTAAATACATTATTAAATGCCGGCCATTGATTTCGGTAATTACCCGAGACGCGCAATGTTCCATCAAACTTGCCGGTGAATGCAGGATTTAATGTAAGTGGAGATGCAAAAAACTGGGAGAAATGAGGGTCTTGTGCATTGATATAAAACGATACAGTTAAAAGTAAACTCAAAATAGCAGCGGTCTTTTTCATTTTGTAAAATTATGGAACATTAAAGGTAGATTGTTCTTTTGACTTTTATGAACCTTCTAACTTTCTAAACTTTCTGAACTTTTTATAAGCATCTTCAAATTTGGTTATCCCTTTCTTTCCTCACTTTCTTTGATGATCTCGACACCCGCACTGCAACCGAGCCTGGCAGCACCTGCATTGATTAATTCTTTTGCAAAGGAATATGATTTTATCCCTCCGCTTGCTTTTATTTTTACGGAATCAGCCAAATGAGCCCTGATTAGTTCAACTGCGTGAATGGATGCGCCTTTTGATGCAAAACCTGAAGATGTTTTTACAAAATTTACTCCTGCTGCCCCGTAAATATCGCAGCATTTAATAATTTCATCATCTGTCAACACGCCACTTTCAATGATTACTTTTATCACTTTATTCTTGCTTTTTATAATAGGCATGATCGTATTGATCTCGCTGGCAATAAAAGTCCAGTCAGCATTTTTTATTGCAGAAATATTTACAACTACGTCCAGTTCATCTGCGCCATCTACAATCGCTAAAACAATTTCAGCAACTTTCGCTTCTATGGCACTGTATCCTAAAGGGAATCCAATGACTGTAGCTACTTTTATTCCCGAATCTGCTAAAAATTCTTTAGCTTTTTTTACATACAATGGTGGAATGCAAACAGCAGCAAATTTGTATTCCATCGCCTCTTTGCATAAATTCTGCACTTCAGAAAGCGTAGTGGTTTGTTTTAATAAAGTATGATCTATATAAGGCGCCAGATTCATTGTTACATTTATTTTAAAAAAAACTGAAGGTAGGAATTTAAGTATTTATGCTGCAAAAATTGTTCGCAGTAAAGCCATAAATAATAGTAAAACCTATTTCAATAAACGCAACTTTTATTTGCAAATTGCAGGCTGTTTCTATTTTTCTTCAATAATCATTTTATTTGGCTGGTGTAATTTTTTTTCAATCAATTCAGGAACGTGTTTATGTTTGAAAAGAACTAAAAATAAAATGGCCACAACCAATGCATATAAAGAAAAAGAAATCCAGATGCCATGCCAGTCTTTGCTCTTATTCTGGTACGTAAAGAACTGATCAATAATAATTCCGCTGATGGAACTTCCCAAAACCGCTCCTACCCCATTCGTCATCATCATAAAAAGTCCCTGTGCACTGGCCCTGATAGAAGGGTCACTTTGAGATTCTACAAAAAGAGAACCTGAAATATTAAAAAAATCGAAAGCCATTCCATACACAATACACGAAAGTATGATCATCCAAAGGCCATCTCCCGGATTTCCATAAGCGAATAATCCGAACCGGAGAAACCAGGCCAACATACTAATGAGCATAACTTTTTTTATCCCGAATCTTTTTAAGAAAAAAGGAATTGCGAGGATAAAAAGTGTTTCAGAAATCTGGGAAATACTCATGATAATGGCAGGATATTTTACAGCAATCAGGCCTTTATATTTTTCCACATTTGCAAAATCATGAAGAAATGTGTCGCCGTAAGCATTTGTCAGTTGAAGCGCGGCACCAAGCAGCATGGCAAAAAGAAAAAAGATGGCCATTTTCCTGTTTTTAAGTAACCGAAAAGAGTTCAGCCCTAATGCGTCAATCAAAGATCTCTTTTCTGCAGAACGCAACAAAGGCGGGCATTTTGGCAAAGTGAAAGCATATAACCCCAAAACCATCGATGCGGCTGATGCCACATAAAATTGTTCAGCCGTGGTTTCAATATGTAACAAGCTCACTACCCAAAGCGCTACAATGAATCCAATTGTTCCCCAAACTCTTATCGGTGGATAATCTGTTACTACATCTTTGCCCTCTCTTTTTAAAGCAGAATAAGCTACAGCAATTGACAAGGAAATCGTGGGCATATAAAACATCATGTTCAGCAGCATTACCCAAAACATCGTAAACGGATCATTGATCATGGGAACTGTAAAAAGCACAATCGCTCCGCAAATCTGGAAAATTCCGTATAATTTTTCAGCGTTTACCCATTTATCTGCAATAATTCCGGCAATGGAAGGCATAAAAAGTGAAGCAATTCCCATCGTCGAAAATATGGCGCCGAATTCTGTACCCGACCAATGTTTTGTCTGGAACCAATAAGCACCAATGGTAATCAGCCATGAGCCCCAGATAAAAAACTGTAAAAAATTCATTACAATCAAACGGAACCTGATATTGTTCATTTAATTTTATTTTAAATAGCGGTTTGTTTAAAAAATATTTTTTCGGCTAAAAATGCAATATTTTTTTTATTAAAAATGCAGCCAGTTTTAAAATATTTTGAAAGATAAGCGAATTAATAAAATCTTTTTTACAAATTTCTATTTCAACTTAAATAACTATTTTGCAATCCGAAAATAGCCGTTGCCCACATTCTAAATCTAATAAAAATAATTTCTGCCTTGAAAAAACTTGCCCTAAATATCTGTACGCTATTTTTGATATTTTCAAATGCTTTTTCGCAGCAAATTCCTGTTACGCCTGCCCCTAATACGGTGGCTCAATTTCACAGATGTGCAACAATGGAACGGGTGGATATGCTATTTAAGAAATTTCCGGAAAGAAGATTATTAGCGGAAAAACTATCAAAAGAAGTTCCGGCTAAAAACTCATTGCGTGTTGCAAAACGGCTGGAAAGTGTTGTTTATGTACCCGTTGTGTTTCATATTGTTCTTCCCAATCCTTATGTGATTACAGAAGAAGTGGTACAATCGCAGATCGCTGCCTTGAATGCTGATTTTGCAGGAACGAATGTAGATAGTACCAATATACCTGCCGCTTTCCAGGCAATCAGGGGTCATTCGATGATCCAATTCGTATTGGCGAGGAAAACACCAGCCGGGGCGGTGACAAACGGAATTGAGCGGATAAGTAGCTCAACAACCGGCAATCCTAATAATGTAACCGATTCTATTAAAAGAGCTTCAATGGGCGGAGCAGATGCCTGGGACCCAAATTCTTATGTAAATATATGGGTAGGAAATATTTCCAACAATGACGGCACATTGGGTTATACCCAAATTCCAGGTAGTGGTGTTCCTGCAGATGATGGTATTTTTTGTAATATCCTTGGTTTTGGCGTTAGTTCCTGTAATGCAGCAAGCTATAATAAAGGCCGTACGATTGTACATGAAATGGGACATTATTTTGGACTATTTCATATTTGGGGCGACGATGAAAATGATACCAATAAATGTTCGGGCGACGACTTTCGTGCTTTGACCGTTGAAGGTTCCACTTACACTTTACCAGTTAGCTTGTATAATCCTCCCGGCCAGGGAAATACTTCAAAAGATATTGGTGATACTCCTAACCAGGCCATTGCTACTACCAACTGCCCTGGCGGAACGGTTTTAACTGACCAATGTACTGCAACGGCTCCCGGAATCCTTTACCAGGATTACATGGATTATACGCTCGACGCGTGTTATAGCATGTTTACAAAGAAACAGGTAGAGCGTATGGAATATGTATTAACCACGTATAGAAATGCACTGCTAACTTCATCTGCAGGTACGCCACCGGCCAATGCAGCGGTAAGAGATGCGGCCCCGGTTGCTTCTGTTAATCCGGGAGGTATAGAAACTTCTGGTTGTTCATCCATTTTTCATCCGTCCACTATATCTTGTGCCGGAAGTTTTACGCCTAAAGTTCTTATCGTAAATAAAGGATTAAATCCCATTACATCTATTACTGTTGGTTACCGTATCAATGGCGGAACTCCGGTAACAGTGAATATCAGTACAAATCTTTCATTCGGTGCTACACAAATGGTTACTTTCCCTGCAGCCACCGTATCAACAGGTAATTTTACCTTTACATTCTTTACTTCAAACGTAAACGGCAGCGGAGCAGATCAGGTTCCGGCAAATGATTCGTTAACCACTACTTTAAATGTTCCAAACCCTATTCCCCTGCCCGTTTCAGAAGGATTTGAGAATGGTGTTTTCCCTCCTGCCGGGTGGAGCTTCATAAATCCTTATAATAATAGTATCTGGAAAATAACAACTCCGGGAAAAAACTCGGCCCACTCATTATATATTGATAATTTTGACAATGATAATACAGGACAATGGGATGAGTTGCGTACGCCAAAACTGATCTTGCCTAACACTGATCCTGTTGTAATCACTTTTGATCTTGCTCACAAAAACTATCCGGATGCTCAATTTAACGACAGTCTCAATGTTTTGGTCTCAAAAGATTGTGGCGCCACCTTTACCAGTTATTTTAATAAGGGCGGAGCAGGACTTGCAACTGCTGGTTCTTCTTCAGACGGATATGTGAATCCGGCTGCGGGAGATTGGGTAACACAAAAAATAACTTTAGATGGAAGTATTTTAAGCGCCGGAAATATTATTGTTGCTTTCAGAAGCACCAGTGATTATGGAAATAATATTTTTATAGATAATATTAATATCAAACAGGAAACCTCACGTGATATCACTCCAATAGCAATAAATCCTCCGGCAACAACAGATTGCGCAGAACCTACGGTTCCGATAGTTACGGTAAGAAATGTGGGCTTTTCAACCATTACCGGTTTCAAAGTTGATTACCAGATCGACAATGGAACCCGTTCTGAAACTACTGTAACAGGAATAACACTGGCTCCTGATGCACAAATGAATGTACCGCTTAATACATTTACACCTGCCCAGGGCAATCATGTAATTACCGTATTTACTACCCAACCTGTTTCTTCATCAGGAGCAGGAGATGAATCTCCGGCAAATGATACGATTAAAAAAGCATTTTTTGTAACGGGAAAAGTAACGATCCCGATAACGGAAGGTTTTGAGAATGCAACATTTCCACCGGCTACATGGACAATAGAAAATCCAGATGGAGGAGTAACATGGCAAAGAACTACTCAAGCTGCTAAAACAGGAACTGCATCGATGCTTATACAAAACTTCAATGCTTCATCGACTGGAACTACTAATAAATTTGTTTCTTCAATAATCTCCGGTACTTCTACTGTTGATTCTATGTTTGTTTCGTTTGATTATGCTTATGCAGCAAGAACCACATCAGGACCTCAGGATACATTAGAATTACAAGTGACAACGGATTGCGGACAAACATTTACTACCGTATGGAAAAACTGGGGAACCGGTTTGCAAACCACACAGAATGTTTCTTCCTCTGCGTTTATTCCAACAGCAAACGACTGGAAAAATGTGAGCATCAATTTGTTTCCTTACGTTGGCACAAAAGATTTTCAGATCTATTTTGTTGACAAAGGAAATAAGCAAAATAATCTTTACATTGATAACATTAATCTTTATGGAATAAGTGTTCCGCAACTATTGAAAGAACAAGGATATCTATTTTATCCAAATCCTTTCCACAATCAGTTTTTTATAAGAAATTATGAAGTGCCGGTCACATTGGAAGCCGCTCACATTTACAATTCTGTCGGTCAATTGATCTGGTCTAAAACGTATAACGGTAATGCGTACACGCAAATGCCGGTAGATTTGTCTGGAGCAGCGCCAGGTGTGTATATTATCAAACTTCAATACACTCACAGAACGGTGGTGCAGAAAATTGTGAAGGAATAATTATTTTGGGTAAAAAGGAATTTAGGTTTTTTGTTTGTTTGTTGAGATCCGGTATGTTAAGCTTTAGACATGTCGTGTTCGTAGTTAATATGGCTTTGCTATATTCTAAATCATTTTGCCCTTTCGGAAGTATGTAGAAACGAAATATAAATTGCTTGTATTTCTTTATTGACTGTGTCAAATTAATTTTGCTACTTTATGCGTGCTACTTTATACTTGCTACTTAACACTGCTACTTTCTTGGATCTAATTCTATAATTTTGCTGCATGCAAAAGCCAAATAAAGAAGAGCAATTAATTGCAGAAATTAATGCATTACCCGAAGGAAAAAATTTTAAAAAAATCGCTGAAAAAGTAATTGCAGATGAAAGAATAACTGATGAAGAAGGCATCCTTCTTTTTGATAAAGCCAGTCTTGGATTAACGGCCATATTAGCAAATTATATCCGCGAAAAAAAACATGGCGATAAAACTTTTTTCAATAGAAATTTTCACATTGAGCCGACAAACGTTTGTGTTTTTTCGTGCAAATTTTGTTCATACTCCCGCTTATATGCACATCGTGATGAAGGCTGGGCATTGTCCAAAGAACAGATGATGGATATCGTAAAAAGTTACGACGGGATACCGGTTACTGAGGTTCATATTGTAGGAGGCGTTCATCCAAAAATGAATCTTGATTTTTTCTGTGATTTTATTTCTCAAATAAAACAACACCGGCCGCAATTGCACGTAAAAGGATTCACTGCAGTAGAATTGGATTATATGTTTAGGAAAGCAAAACTTTCTGTGAAAGAAGGAATGAAAAAATTGCATGATGCCGGTTTGCAATCCATGCCAGGTGGTGGTGCAGAGATATTTGATCCGGAAATCAGAAAGCAAATTTGTGAAGATAAAGTAGATGCAGAAGGATGGCTTAAAATTCATGAAGAAGCACATTTGTTGGGAATGCATACAAACGCTACGATGCTATATGGCCACATTGAAAATTATGGGCATCGAATCGATCACATGAGCCGTTTAAGAAATTTGCAGGATAAAACCAATGGATTTAATACATTCATTCCATTAAAATTCCGAAACAAAAATAATGACATGAGCAACGTGCCTGAATCATCAATTATTGAAGATATGAAGATGTATGCAGTGGCCAGAATTTACATGGATAACTTCCCTCATCTAAAAGCCTATTGGCCAATGCTCGGCCGTCAAAACGCGCAACTTTCTTTGTCATTCGGAGTAGATGATATTGATGGGACGATCGATGATTCTACAAAAATCTATTCAATGGCCGGCAGCGAAGAACAATCGCCAAAAATGAGCACTGATGAATTGGTCATGCTCATTTCACAAGCTGGCCGCAAAGCTGTCGAAAGAGATACTTTGTATAACGAGGTCGTTCAATTTTAAATCTTACTGTTACACATCATTCAGAAATTGTTTGTGCCTTTGTGACTATCGATATACGAGCGAATAGGCTGTAAAATTTATTATTCTATTCTTTCTCTTGAGCAAAACAAATAATAGTACAAATGCATCCGATGACTTGGAAATGAAAACTTATCTTTGAAAATCACAAATTTTTAAAGTCGCAGTAAAGCAACAAATAACAGCAATTTCATTTTCATTCTTAACTAATTACTTTTTAAATGGCACAAGACTTATTTCAATCTCCGGATTATTTTAATGTGGACGAATTATTAACGGATGAACAAAAACTGATCAGGGAAAGTGTAAGAAACTATGTGAAAAAAGAAATTTCTCCCATCATTGAAGAATATGCACAGAAGGCAGAATTTCCACAACAAATCATAAAACAACTGGGAGATTTGGGATGTTTTGGGCCAACAATTCCTGTTGAATACGGAGGCGGCGGATTGGATTATATTTCTTATGGATTGATGATGCAGGAACTGGAACGCGGCGACAGCGGCGTTCGCAGCACAGCCAGTGTGCAAGGCTCATTGGTGATGTTTCCGATTTTTCAATATGGAAGTGAAGAACAGAGAAAAAAATACTTGCCAAAATTAGCGAGTGGTGAATGGCTCGGATGTTTTGGATTGACAGAGCCGGATCATGGAAGCGATCCTGCAGGAATGTTGAGCAATTATAAAGACGCCGGCGATCATGTTATTTTAAATGGAAGCAAAATGTGGATCAGCAACGCGCCTTATGCGCAAGTGGCGGTGGTGTGGGCAAAAGATGAAGCCGGAGAAATTCGTGGGTTGATTGTAGAAAGAGGAATGGAAGGTTTTTCAACACCAACCACACATGGGAAATGGAGCCTGCGTGCAAGTGCTACAGGTGAGTTGGTTTTTGACAACGTTAAAGTTCCGAAAGAAAATATCTTACCAAATATAAAAGGATTGAAAGGCCCATTAAGTTGCCTTACAAAAGCACGATATGGAATTGCGTGGGGAGCAGTTGGAGCGGCAATGGATTGTTATGATACGGCATTGAGATATTCTAAAGAAAGGATTCAGTTTGATAAACCAATTGGTGGATTTCAATTGCAGCAAAAAAAACTTGCCGAAATGATCACGGAAATTACCAAGGCGCAATTGCTGAACTGGCGTTTGGGAACATTGATGAATGAAGGAAAAGCGACGCCGCAACAGGTAAGCATGGCCAAAAGAAATGCTTGTGAAATTGCCACAAACATTGCCCGTGAAGCAAGGCAAATGCTTGGAGGAATGGGCATTACAGGCGAATATCCGATCATGCGGCATTTGATGAATCTGGAAAGTGTCATCACTTATGAAGGAACGCAGGATGTTCATCTTTTGATAACCGGAATGGATGTAACGGGGTTGAATGCTTTTAAATAGTTTTATGTAAATTGCTTACAGTAAACATCAAATAATGGAGTATCAGTTATATAAAAATATTATTTCCAACCCTGATGTTTGTAATGGTAAACCGACTATAAAAGGGACACGAATTACGGTTCAATCTGTAATGGGTTTTATTTTGGCGGGAGATTCTGATGAAAGTTTGTTAGAAAGCTATCCACGATTAACAAAAGAAGATTTACAAAATTGTAAGGATTTTACTTTTATGCTTTTTGAAAAACCCACCTTAGTAAACTCCATTAAGCTGTCTGCCTGATGATCACTTACCTGATTGATGAGAATATGCCTTTTTTGCCTTTTTGGAGCTGGGATAAATTTGTTCATGTAAATGATATTCCTTTTATTCATTCTGATACTGATATATGGAAATATGCATTAAAAAATCATCTTACCATTATAACAAAAGATACCGATATTTATTTTAGACATCTTTCTTCTACTAAAAATCCAAAAATCGTTTGGATCAGAATTAATAACATGAAGAAAAAAATCTTTATTTCCTTAGTAGAAAATGTTTGGAATGAAATAGAAGAAATGCTTTTGTCAAATTCCTTTATCATTATTAATGAAGATAAAATAGAAAGATTTTGAATCACAACATATTTTTAATCGGTTTTATGGGAAGCGGTAAGTCTCACTGGGGCCATATTTGGGCACTGGAGCATGGCTATACTTTCTATGATCTCGATACAGAAATAGAGAAAGCATTTGAAATGCCGGTAGATGAAATTTTTGAAAAACATGGAGAAGATAAGTTTCGCGAAATGGAAAGGTACCACCTTCGAAAATTTGAAAAGAAAAAGAAATATCTGCTTTCCTGTGGTGGTGGAACTCCTTGTTTTTTCGACAATTTAGATTGGATGAAACAACATGGTGAAATTATTTATTTAAAAGCTTCGCCCGAATACATCCTGGATCGTGTCATGGATGAAACGGCTAAACGGCCTTTATTAAAAGAAGTGAACCCGGCAGAGCTTTTATTTTTTATTCAAAAAAAATTAAAGGAACGCGAACCGGTTTATTTAAAAGCTAATCATATTCTCGAAGTAGAAGGTCTCCAAAATGACTCATTAAATTTTCTAAAAGAAACATAAAAAAGATATTACCTAACTCAACAGAAGCTGAGTAAGCGCATTCGGAAGAGAAAGAAAATTTCATAAAAATTCAAACAGAAAAAGAGCCAAAAGTTCTTTTACTGAAAAAAAATCAAAGAAAGAATCTAAATAAACTGAAATGCATAAAGGATATTTAAAAACTGCTGCGATATTGGGAGCACTTTCCGTTGGGCTTGGAGCTTTCGCAGCGCACACCTTAAAAGATTCGATTTCCAGCTATGCTTTAGAAATTTTTGAAACTGCTGTTAAGTACCAATTTTATCATGTATTTGCACTGTTGGCGGCAGGAATAATTTATAAAGAATTTCCAAATAAATTCGTGAACTGGTCGGGTAAACTATTTATCGCAGGAATCGTTTTATTTTGCGGCTCTTTGTATGTGCTTACAGCAATAAAAGCAGCGGTGCTTCCCGG
>JAICYZ010000168.1 GCA_025933935.1 Chitinophagaceae bacterium | reverse complement strand
GTGGTAACGATTCTTACGATGGTGCTGGCAGTGGTTACTTTAAAATTGAGATAAGTTTCGAATGAAGAATTAATTGAAGAGTTTGTCTTTATGAAAACTATTTTTTTTGAGTAAAAAAATGTAAGTACAGTATTTATGGTTTGATGAAAAGTGATTTAAGAATTTGTCTTTATGAAAACAATTTTTTTTGAGTTGAATTAACGTTAGAAAAGTAATTATTTGTTTGTTTACTGTTTCAAAAACTTGAACAATTCCAATGCCTGTGAAGCTTTCCTAACCCCTTAAATTCATACTGTTGAAGAACCATTTTTTTAATTGTTGATCCCAATTAAAAAACCGAATGAAAAAAAGAATAGTCATACTGGGAGCCGGTGAAAGCGGCGTTGGTGCTGCGTTGCTGGCAAAACAAAAAGATTTTGATGTTTTTGTAAGTGATGGTGGAATAATAAAACCTTCATTTAAAGAGGAATTGATGTTGAATGAAATTCCTTTTGAAGAAGGAATGAATTCGAAAGAAAAAATTCTCAATGCTTCCCTGGTAATAAAAAGTCCCGGCATTCCTGAGAAGAATGAATTGATAAAAGAGATAAGGAAACAGGGAATTGAAATGATCAGTGAAATTGAATTTGGCTATTGGTATAAAGGGGATAGTAAAATCATCGGCATCACCGGAAGTAACGGAAAGACGACGACCACGGCACTTACAGGACACATTTGTAAAACAGCGGATTTGGATTCTGCGATCGTTGGGAACATTGGGTTTTCATTTGCCAGGCAAGTGGCTGTTGATCCAAAAAAGTTATATGTGATTGAGATCAGTTCTTTTCAATTGGATGATATAAAATATTTCAGACCAGATGTTGCGGTGTTAACAAATATCACTGAAGATCATTTGGACAGGTATGAATACAAATTTGAAAATTATATAAAAAGCAAATTCAGAATTATAGAAAATCAGACAGAAAAGGATGTGTTCATTTATAATGATGATGATGAAATAACAAAAAAGTATTTAAATAAATTTTTAAAAAAGTCTAACCCACTACCGATGAGTATGAACAAAGAATTACCAGAAGGCGCTTATATCGTAAACGCGAAGATGCATTTGAAATGGCAAAATGAGGAAATGCAAATGAATGTGGAAGATTTTGCGATAAAAGGAAAACACAATCAATACAACACGATGGCAGCAGGCATTTCCGCAGCAGTAATGGGAATCCGGAAAGAGAAAATAAGAGATGCCATTCAGACTTTTAAAAGTCTGGAGCACCGGATGTCAACTGTCGCAACAGTTCGTGGTGTTGAATTTATTAACGACAGTAAAGCGACCAATGTAAACAGTACCTGGTATGCGCTTGAATCCATGACAAAGCCTGTGATCCTGATTCTTGGTGGTGTGGATAAAGGAAATGACTATTCCTTATTAAAAGATCTGGTAAAAGAAAAAGTAAAAGCCATTGTTTGCATGGGAATTAACAACGATAAAATTCATGAGGCTTTCGGTAAAGACGTTCAGTTGATGGTAAACACGAAGAGCGCTAAAGATGCAGTCGAGTCGGCATTTCATTTTGCTGATAAAGGAGATGTGGTTTTATTGTCACCGGCTTGTGCAAGTTTTGATTTGTTCAAGAATTATGAAGACCGGGGAATGCAATTTATTGAAGCGGTTAAGGATTTATAATATCGATAAAAGAATAAACGAAAGAAATAAAATAAATGAATGATGCAAAACAAATAGTGTCCAACACCTTTTCTTCTGCGCAGGAAGTGACAGGAAACCTATGGCGACGCACCAAAGGAGATAAGGTCATATGGGCTATCGTGATCTTGCTTACAATGGTCAGCATCCTCGTTGTATACAGCAGCATTGGGTCGCTTGCTTACCGGATGAATAAATCTACCGAGAGTTATTTGTTCCGTCAGGTTGGTTACATCTGTCTGGGCGTGATCATTATTTATTTTGCACATCGCGTTAATTATACAATTTATTCGCGCGTTGCATCGATCTTATTTATCATTTCTGTTCCTCTTTTGTTATATACTTTAAAATATGGAAGTCACATCAATGACGCAAGCCGCTGGATAAAATTACCCGTCATTAATCTCACATTTCAAACTTCTGATCTCGCTAAACTTGCTTTGTTTATGTACATAAGCAGGATATTAAGTCGCAGGCAAAATGTGATTAAAGATTTTAAAAAAGGGTTTCTTCCGTTGATCATTCCGGTCGGAATTATTTGTATATTAATTGCACCTGCAAATCTTTCAACCGCTTTATTGATCGGAGGTATAGCACTTTTGCTGATGTTTATCGGACGCGTACAATTGAAGCATATTTTACTTGTCGTGGGTGCTGCACTGATACCATTACTTTTTTTGATCGGTATTGCAAAACATTATTACAACGAACAGGAACAGGTTTCAAAAGATCTGCCCGCGATACTTTCTTTTGGACGAATGCCGACATGGGTCAAACGTGTACAGGATTTCATGTATGCCGATAAAGAAGATGCCTCATACCAGATTCAACAGGCAAAAATTGCTATTGCCACAGGAGGCATTTTTGGCAAAGGACCTGGCAAAAGTGAACAACGGAATTTTTTGCCACATCCTTATAGTGATTTTATCTATGCCATCATTATTGAAGAATATGGGCTTGCAGGCGGTACGGTTATCTTGTTGATATATCTGTTGTTTTTATTTCGAAGTATCAGGCTGTTTCAGCGATGCCCCTACGCTTTTGGAGCATTTCTGGCTGTGGCATTAAGCTTTACGTTGGTGATCCAGGCCTTGGTGAATATGGCGGTAAATGTAAATCTCTTTCCGACGACGGGGGTCACATTGCCATTGGTGAGCATGGGTGGTAGCAGCCTTTTGTTTACTTGTTTTTCTATCGGAATTATTCTCAGCGTTGCAAGAAATGTGGAAGATGCAGAAGGGAAAAGTGCACAACTTGCTACACAGCAAACTGAAGAAGCAGAGAGTAATGAAGAGGAAGAATAAAAAAAAGGATGAAGTATTTAAGAAGAAAGAAATATAAAAATCAGAATCAGGATTATTTGTTTGTTTACTGTAACAGGAAAAAGATTAGAGTATGAAAATTATTATTGCAGGCGGTGGAACGGGTGGACATATTTTTCCTGCATTAGCAATTGCAAATGCTCTGAAAATTAAAATGCCTGCTGTAGAAATACTTTTCGTGGGAGCAAAGGGCAAAATGGAAATGGAAAAAATTCCTGCTGCCGGTTATAAGATTGTCGGACTTGACATTGCAGGGTATAACAGAAGTTCTTTGATTAAAAATATTGGGCTGCCGGTAAAACTGGTAAAAAGTTTTTTGCAGGTAAGAAATATTTTAAAATCTTTTAAGCCAGATGCTGTCATTGGTGTTGGAGGATATTCCAGTTATCCGGTTTTGAGATCGGCTCAAAGCAGAAACATTCCAACTTTTATCCATGAGGCAAATTCTCTTCCCGGCAAAAGCAATATCATGCTGGGTAAAAGGGCAACTGAAATTTTCGTTCCTATAGAAGGGATGCAAAAATATTTTTCGGCTGAAAAAATTATGATGACCGGTAACCCGGTGAGAAAAGTTTTTTTAGAAGAAATTTCTAAGACTGAAGCGCTGGAATTTTTTGGATTGAAACCCGGTTTTAAAACTGTTTTTGTAATGGGTGGAAGCCTTGGCGCAAAAAGTATTAATGAAGCAGTTGAAGAAAATATAGATTTTTTTAAGAAAAATAACCTGCAATTGATTTGGCAAACAGGAAAAAATTATGCGGCAAATGCTGCTAAAGCTGAAGAAGAAAGACTGAACATCTGGACCAATGCCTTTATCGATAAAATGGAAAATGCATATGCAGCGGCAGATGTAGTGATAGCAAGGTCAGGTGCAATGACCGTTGCGGAAATGTGCGTTGTGGGAAAGCCAGCAATTTTTGTTCCTTTTCCTTTTGCAGCAGAAGATCATCAGACTGTAAATGCTCAGGTTTTGGTAAATAAAAAAGCGGCATTGATGATTCCGGATGCAAAAGTAAAATCTGACTTATTTCCTTGTTTGCTGGGCTTAATAAATAATGAAACGTTGATGCAGGAACTGGCAGAAAATGTTTCAAAATTGAGCAATACAAAAGCAGATGAAATTATTGCAGAGGAGATTTTGACAAAAGTAGAAAGCAGCAAGTAGAAAGTAGTAAGTAGTAAGTAGTAAGTAGTAAGTAGAAAGAATTAAGAATACTGCCTTTGGCTTTGAGCAGCGCATTCAGCCTTGCGCCTTTGGCATTAAGCATTTAGCATGAAAGATTATAACAACATAACACGGGTTTATTTTATTGGAATTGGCGGCATTGGAATGAGCGCGATTGCACGATATTATTTGAGCAAAAATGTTGTAGTGAGTGGCTACGATAAAACACCAACGCCGCTTTCAAGACAATTGGAAGAGGAAGGAATGAAAATTCATTACGAGGATAATATTGACCTGATTGATAAAAATGCACAACTGATTATTTATACTCCGGCGATTCCAAAAGATCATAAGGAGTTGAATTATTTTAAAGAACATAATTATGAATTAGCAAAGCGCAGCGATGTTCTGGAGCAAATCACTAAATCCTCTTTTAATATTTGCATTGCCGGTACTCATGGAAAAACAACCATCAGCACAATGGTTGCTTTTATTTTACGTAAAACCGGTTTTGGCTGTAATGCTTTCCTGGGAGGCATTTCCGTAAATTATCATACTAATTTCTGGAGCAGCGATAATAATGTTTCGGTGGTGGAAGCAGATGAGTACGACAGGAGTTTTTTAAAACTTTCTCCTGATATCGCAGTGATAACAGCCATGGATGCGGATCATTTGGATATCTACGGAACGAAAGAAAATATGGAAGATGCATTTGTGGAATTTGCAAATAAATTGAAACCCGGTGGACTTTTATTAACTCGATATGGTTTGCCTGAAAAAGATTTTTCTGCGTCTAAGCATATCCGTTATAGCCTTCAGAATGATGCTGCTGATGTGTATGCTGAGAATATAGTAATGCGAAATGGCGGGTATGAATTTGATGTTATTTCAAAAGATTGGAAGATTGAAAATGTAAAGCTGCACATGGGTGGGATGCATAATGTAGAAAATGCAATAGTGGCAATTTATATAGCGGCCTACCTGGAAATTAATCCTATTAAAATTATAAATGCTATCGGCACATTTAAAGGTGTAAAAAGAAGATTTGAATATATTATCAGTCCGTTGGAAGCATTGAAGCATAAATATAATGTGATTTATATTGATGATTATGCGCACCATCCTGCAGAATTAAATGCTTTGATAAGAGGCGCTAAAAGTTTATTCAGATTTAAAACCTGCACGGTTATTTTTCAGCCTCATCTCTTCTCAAGAACAAAAGATTTTGCAAAAGAATTTGCTGAAAGCCTTGATATGGCTGATAGAATTTTACTTCTGCCGATTTATCCTGCAAGAGAATTGCCGGTAGAAGGAGTAACGAGTGAATTGATTTTAAAAGAAATGAAGAATAAAAATGCCACAGTTATTTCTAAAGAAGGTCTGTTAAAATATCTCGGTGGCGATTATTTAAAATCGGTTCAGGAAAGCACCAATGGGGAAGTATTAATTACGGCAGGAGCAGGAGATATTGATAAATTGATACAACCAATAAAAGAAATCTTGGAGAATACGAATTAAAAAATGGGCAACAATAAAAAATACACATTCAAAAAAGTTCTGGTCGTGTCAGTGTGGTTATTGCTGATATCCGGAACGGTTGTGTTATTGATTGCCGCTATGTCCAAAAAGAATAACGACCAGATTGCAGGTGTTGAAATAAAAATTTCAGGCGTTCAGAATAATTATTTTATCAGCAAAAAAGACGTGATGGAGATGCTTGAAAAAGTGAATAAAGGCAAGCTGGATAAATCAACTGTCAATTCGCTTAACCTTGCAGCAATGGAAAACCGTTTGGAAAAAGATCAATGGATAAAAAAGGCAGAGATATTTTATGATAATAATAATGTATTACAGGTAAAGATCACAGAGCGTGAACCAATTGCCCGGATTTTTACCATTTCAGGTGCTTCATTTTATATTGATAGTTCTTTGACAAGATTGCCTTTGAGTGATAAATTTTCTGCCCGCCTTCCCGTCTTTACCGGCTTTCCAACAGAAGTAAGGGTTTTAAAAAAACAGGATAGTGTCCTTTTGAATGAGGTAAAAATATTAAGTGAATACATCGGTTCACATCCATTCTGGATGGCGCAGATAGATCAAATTGATATCACCGTTGCACTGCAATTTGAAATGATCCCTAAACTGGGAAACCAGTTGATTCGCTTTGGCGATGCGAATAATTACGAGGAAAAGTTCAACAAATTGCTTGCCTTTTATAAACAAGTACAGACAAGAATGGGATGGAATAAATATTCTGTTCTCGACATACGCTTTAAAAACCAGGTGGTTGGAGTAAACAGGAACGCTGCAGAAATAAAATCGGATTCCTTACGCTCGATTCAAATCATGAAAAGCCTGATTGAAGAAGCGAAAAAGAATTCAAACGATTCCACTAAAATTCAATTGCCGGCTGCAACTGATGATAACGAAAGAGTAAATAATTCTCCCGTTTTAGAAAACGTACCGGATGAAGCGATCAACGATCAATCATCGGACGTAAATAATTCCGAAAAGAAAATTAATACAGTAATTCCTGCCCCTGTTAATGAAAAACCTTCTTTGAAAAAATCCAACACCTCTGAAAATAAAACAGTAACAAAGCGTTCCACATCCAGTGAAAAACCGCCTCCGAAAGAGGAAAAAAAGATAGTGAAAAAGCCGGTCGTTAAAAAGGTAGTCGAAACGCCAAAAGAGGAAACAAACAAAGTCCCTAAAGCAGTGATGCCGGCAAAGAGTGATTATTGAGATGAAGAGGCAAGACAGCAGTAGCAGGAATTAACAAATAAAAAAAACAACATAGTACAACCCAATCTTTGATAAAAAGATAAAACAACAAACACATGAACAACGAACAACCCATTATCGTAGGCCTCGACATTGGTACGACTAAAATCGCCGCCATTGCCGGAAGAAAAAATGAGTTTGGCAAACTCGAAATTCTCGGCTTTGGACGTGCTAACAGCAACGGTGTGCAACATGGCATGGTGTTGAACATCGACCAAACCATTAAAGCCATTCAAACCGCTCTCGAAAATTGCTATGCCAGCAATCCAAACCTGCCAATCACAGAAGTATATGTGGGCATTGCCGGACATCACATTAAAAGTCTTCAAACCCGCGGAGATATTGTAAGACAGAACACAGAGGAAGAGATAATGCAATCAGAAATTGATCAATTGGTGAATGATCAATATAAAACTTACATTCCTGCAGGCGACCAAATCATTGATGTAATTCCGCAGGAATTTACCGTAGATAATTTTCAAAATATTCCTGATCCGATTGGATACAGCGGCGTGAAAGTTGGTGCAAATTTTCACATCATTACTGGTGATAAAAACGCGATCAGAAACATAAACCGCAGCGTGGAAAAAGCCGGATTGAAAATACAGGACCTCGTGCTTCAGCCGCTTGCCTCTGCAGCCGCAGTGATGTGTGATCATGATTTAGAAGCCGGCGTTGCTATTGTTGATATCGGTGGTGGTACTACCGATCTGGCTGTTTTTTACGAAGGAATTTTAAAACACACCGCAGTCATTCCTTTTGGTGGAGAGAATATTACCAATGATATTAAAATCGGATTGGGCGTTTTAAAAACACAGGCCGAACAAATGAAAGTTCAGTTTGGAAGCGCGCTCGCTGATGAAGCAAAATCAAACACATTTATTACCATTCCCGGCCTGCGTGGCATGGCAGCGAAAGAAATAAGTGTAAAAAATCTTGCAGCAATCATCCAGGCGCGAATGAGCGAGATAATGGATTTTGTGTCTTATAATTTAAAACAGATAGGACTGGATAACAGGATGCTGAATGGTGGCATAGTGCTTACCGGTGGCGGCTCGCAACTGAAACATCTGATTCAACTTACAGAATATGTTACTGGTTTAAATGCGCGCATCGGCTATCCCAATGAACACCTTGCTGCAGGTCATATAGAAGAATTGGCAAAACCAATGTACGCAACTTGCCTCGGTTTGATTTTGAAAGGATACAATGATTATGAAAATAAACGCAAACAGTTTGAGCAGAAATTCGCAAAAATTTCTATTCCAAAAGGCTTACAGGAAGCAATAGCAGAAGAAGAACCGGTTGAAGATATTTCGGAAAGAATGAATGTGGTAAAGCCAAGAAAAACACTGAAAAGTTTTTTGGATTCCTGCAAAAACGGATTAATAGAAATGTTTAAAGACGAAGGAGATTCAGAATTATAAAACACCATAAAAACAAATAACCCATTAAACAAACAATCCCTTTATTTCCCTAAAAAAAGTAAAAGGATAATCACTAACCAACAAAATAAAATACCCTTCGGGGAACAAGGAGGAACCTTACTATGATTCAATTTGATTTGCCCAAAGAGCAATCGTCTATCCTTAAAGTAATAGGCATAGGCGGTGGTGGCAGCAATGCTGTGAACCACATGTTCAGTCAGAACATTGACGGTGTAAATTTTAT
>JAICYZ010000274.1 GCA_025933935.1 Chitinophagaceae bacterium | reverse complement strand
TCCACTCAAAAGCGGATGAAACTTTAAATAGTGCCTCTGCCCTGGTTGAGGATTTCACGGCGGCAAAAGATAAATTTATTAAAGATAATAAATTAGAACTTGCTCCTCCTGAATCATAGAAACATTTGGAGAGGGGTATTTAATGCAGAAATGCGAATTAATAACACCGGTTTTTATTTCGGAGATTCGAGTTTAACTCTAGTTATATTCTTTGCAGAAAAAGCCAGCAAATAAATAACTCATTTTCTGTTGTTAATAAATAACTCATTCTCCCATTCCCTTCAAAACATCTTTCAAAGCCTGCACGTTATCAGAGTCGCTTGTGGTATCTGCAAATATTGTTTTTGCATCATCATCATTTCCATAAAAAGATTCATTCGCTTTTGCATCTATTGAAATGGCAGAACCGCTGAGGCTGATTCCTGCAAATAATCCTTTACTTCTTGAATAAGAATACACTTCTGCCTCCATTTTATAATCGGTGCTGGCGGTGGAATTGCGGCCAACAGGCCCCGCTGTTACAGAGATATCTCCACCTAATGTAAAACTGCCTTTGCCAATATCCTGCAACGTTTCACGGTTTTTAAAAATTAAAACCAGGTCCACAGATTGAATCCCGGCCTGGAAGCCAACGCTTCCGCCGGTAATTGTTACGAACACCGGATCACTCCAGGTGCCGTCTTCTAATTTTACCATTGCGATTCCTTTTCCTCTTTTTCCGGCTAATACAAAACCCGCATTTATCAATTTAGGCACGACAATAATTCCCTGCGTTACTTTCAAAAGTTCCTGTGGAATGCTTTCCTTCATTTCGGTAAAATCTTTTAAAACTTTTGTGGCAGCTTCTATTTTATCGTCTTGTTTGTCCTGGCTTTTTGCTGTTGTAAATGCAAAACTTAAAAAAAGTACCGGCAAAAATATTTTTGAAATTTTCATAAATTAAATTTTTGAATAATTCGCATGATACAAGATTAGTGCCTTTCTGAAATGAAATTCACTTTACAATTTTTTTTATAGTTTTTTTAGGAGAGATTTTTAATTGCTGATTTTGCAAAAACAAAAAGTGAATATCTGCTGAAGATATTCACTCTAACTTTAAACTTACAACTATGACAAAAAGATTTTTTTAAACGCCCATATATTCTTTCAAAAGATTAGATCCCGAAAATGTTTTTAATTTTTCCAATGCTTTATCTTTTATCTGCCTTACTCTTTCGCGGGTAAGGCCGTATTTTAAACCGAGGTCTTCCAGGCTTACCGGCTCATCAACACCGATCCCATAAAAATAACAGATCACTTCTTTCTGTCTTGGAGTGAGCAAAGTAAGCGAACGTTGAATCTCCTGCCGCAATGAATCGTTGAACATAATTTGCTTATCAGCACTGTCAGCATTACCGTTTACCATCACATCGATGAGCGTACTTTCTTCACCGTCACTCAATGGTGAGTCCATACTCACGTGCCTCGAAGTCATCCTCATCGCTGCAGATACTTCTTCAACATCAATATCAAGCACTTCCGCGATTTCTTCTATTGTTGGAGCGCGTTCAAATTCCTGTTCCAGCTGTGAATAAGTGCGACTGATACGGTTTGTAAGACCTACCTTATTTAATGGTAATCTTACAATTCTCGATTGCTCGGCAAGCGCCTGCATAATACTTTGGCGAATCCACCAAACTCCGTAGGAGATAAATTTGAATCCACGCGTTTCATCAAAACGCTGGGCGGCTTTTATCAATCCGAGATTTCCTTCATTGATCAGATCCGGAAGTGTTAATCCCTGGTTTTGGTATTGCTTTGCTACCGAAACTACAAAACGCAAATTTGCTTTGGTAAGTTTATCCAACGCCTTCTGATCGCCTTGCTTTATCAGTGTCGCTAATCTTACTTCTTCTTCCGGGCTAATCATTTCAACTCTGCCTATTTCCTGCAAATATTTTTCAAGGCTCTCACTTTCACGATTGGTAATAGATTTTGAAATCTTTAATGAACGCATACTCATGATGGTTATTTAAATGGGTAGAAGAGCTATTTTTTCTCTTCCGGATTATTTTATTAATAACAAACGAATGTTTGTCATTTTAAGTATGTGTCAAAAAAATTATTACTTCTTTTTATTACCTGAAATCCACTTTTCAGTATAAAATCTATTCTGAAAAAAATAAATTACCAAAAAAAAAGATAAATGTGGCTTGTGGGTTAATTTATTTTCTATTATTGCAGATAATGACTTTATCAATTTATAAGATGAGTAAGAAAATAAAATATACTGTTGAATACCCGGTGAGATGTTCTCCTGCGATATTATTTGAATTCCTTTCTACTTCTTCAGGGTTGCAGGAATGGTTTGCCGACAAAGTAGAAGACGAATCAGGTGTGTTCAGGTTTTCATGGTCAGGCGCTGCAGAAGAGGCGCAGGTTGTAGAAATGGAAGAAAATAAATTAATAAAGTTTCATTGGACAGAATCTCCAAACGATGAATATTTTCAATTCATGATCGACAGATCAGAAGTTACCAGCCAAACAATTCTGGTCATTACAGATTTTGCAGAAAAAAAAGATATTAAAGACCAGAGCCAGCTTTGGGAAACGCAGGTGAAAGAATTATTTCACCGTTTGGGTAGTTAGCTTTCAAATGCCGTTTCCATATTTTTAAAAGCCTTCGATTTGCTGGTTATTTTTCTGCTACTTACATTTTGTGCAGTTGATCCACAACTTTACTTTCTTCAATTTTCCTCTTTTACGAAAGTACTATAGCCCATCAAGCCGGATGTGTGGAAATATGAGAATTATCAAAAACTGTTGCTGAAAAAGCTACACATATTAGTTTCCCCGTTTTCAAATTCAACGGTTCATTTTTTTGTTTTTTTATTTGTAAAGAAAATTAATTAATAAATGATTCAAAGCTAACGGGATGCTGGCATAGTTTTACCTGCACAGACATTATTTGATTTTTCATTTTTAAAAATACAAATTATGTTTTATCATGTAAAAGATCTGCAGTTTAATGCTAAGGTATCCAGGCCTGATCCTCGTTTTGCTTCCCTGTTGCTGGAGCAGTTTGGCGGAGCAAATGGTGAACTGGCTGCGGCGCTGCGATATTTCGGGCAATCGTTCGCTGCCAAAAATCCTTATCCTGACAAGTATGATTTGCTGATGGATATTGCAACTGAAGAATTCAGTCACCTTGAAATAGTAGGCGCTACTATTCAAATGCTTCTTACCGGTGTAAACGGAGCTTTAAAAAATGCAGCTGATAATTCAGAAATCATGCAACTATTAAAAGGCAAAGGCGCTAAGGAGGAAATGATCCACAATGGAATTGACCGCGAATTTTTGGTTGGAAGCGCAGGCGCTCCGGCATTTATAAATGCAGAAGGTGCAGCATGGACAGCTTCGTACATCAATGGCGATGTTCAGGGCGATCTTACCAGCGATCTTCGCTCCGATGTAGCTGCTGAAACCCGCGCTAAGATGGTGTATGAATATTTATTGCAGTTTACTGATGATCCTTCTGTTAAAGAAACATTACGGTTTTTGATGACCAGGGAAATAGCTCATTTTCAAATGTTTCAGGCTGCATTGGAATCTATCGAACCAAATTTCCCTCCCGGCATTTTACAAGGCGATCCAAGATACAGTAATTTGTATTTTAATTTCTCTAATGGTAATGATTTCCGCGGTCCATGGAATGAAGGAAAGAGTACGCAAATGGGCGAGACATACCAATATATTGACGACCCGATCAAACACGTTTTAGAAACAAATGGCTTGCGGGATCAACAGGCCGAAGGCACTGATCGTACTGAAAAATCTGTGCAAAATTTGAATAAGGACATCAGTGAAATTCGTAGCTCGCAGGTAAACAGTTCCTCGACTACAAAAGACATGAGTTGGAACCGGCCCTTGACTCAAGAAGAAATGGACAATGTTTGTGGAAAGCCGCAAGCGAAATCTGAAAAATCAAATGGAAGTTCAAAATCAAATGCAGGTAAAAAGAAAAGTACGCAAAAGCGATAAGGAGTCAGAAAAAGTGGATCTGTTAGAAATTGTTTATTACACAGATCCACTTTGTTGCTGGAGTTGGGCATTTGAGCCTCAGTGGCGCCGCTTGTTATATGAGTTGAAAGGAAAGATTAAATACCGCTATTGCATGACCGGGCTTTTGCCCTCATGGGATAATTATAATGACTCTTTAAATTCTGTCAGCAGGCCGATCCAAATGGGACCAGTGTGGATGCATGCAAAACAACTTTCGGGTATGCCATTCGAACAAAATATCTGGATGAAAGATCCTCCATCCTCTTCATACCCGGCATGTATTGCAGTCAAAGCTGCGGCGCTGCAATCTTTGCATTTCGAAGACATTTATTTAAGAAAATTGCGGGAAGCGGTGATGATGCGAGGCGAAAACATTTCAAAGCGCGAAGTGATTCTCTCAATGGCTGAGAAACTTGCCGGGCATGACAGAAAATTTTCTTTTGAGAAGTTTCAATATGATCTGCAAAACGATGAAGTGTTGGAAATATTTCAAAAAGATTTGCAGGAAGTAAAGTATCACAATATAAACAGGTTCCCTTCTTTAGTGATCAAAAATTGGGAAAATAGAGCGATCATTATTTCAGGATACCGGCCTTATTCTATTTTGATTGATGCAATAAAGCGATTGATCACGCTGAAGGAAATGAAGATTAATGCTGCAGAATATAAAGATTACTGGCAGTTTTTAACAGACAGAGAAATTGAGGAAGTAGCCTAAAATTTTTTTAGAGGAAATAAAAACAAGCCTTATTTGTTTCTTCACTCGCAGATGAGTTAAATGAACGATTGTTATCCTATCTCCGGTGGCATGAATGTTGATTTTGATTTTATTTAAACTTAATAAACCAGTTTTATGGAAAACACAAACGCACAACACAAGGAAGGGCAAGTAACTAAGCAAATTGAAAATCAGACTGCTAAAGTTCCTTCTGATATGTATTTATGGGCAGCAATATCAGCAATGGCCGCATCACTTTCTTTGCAGATTGCCGGCAAAAAGCATAGCAGTTTATTTTTTGGTCAATGGGTTGCTCCCTTTT
>JAICYZ010000160.1 GCA_025933935.1 Chitinophagaceae bacterium | reverse complement strand
GGTGATCCGAAAGATTTGAAAATTAGTGATTCCGCTTCTACAGATCTAAGTCCGCAATCCTGGAATGACGAACAGAATGAGATTTTGAATACGGAAAAATCTTTTGATGAGGCTTTCTCAAATGGCGATGTTGACAAAGTAGGTTCTTTTTATGCACCCGATTATGTTGATTTTACGAATATGTCGAATAAAATTTCGAGTAAAGAGCAAAAATTAAAAAATTTTTCTAATCAGATTAAATCCGGAGACAAATTTAATCTGACACAAATGGTTCCGTATGCAGTCATTGTTAATAATGATTTTGCCTTTGTAGATTATCTGGTCACCGGAAGCAAGACAGATAGCACCGGTGTTTTGAAAACCCGCAATGTTCGGTGGACTGATATTTTTCAAAAGAAAGATGGGAATTGGATCCTTGTAGGCGATCATGGCGCCTTCCTGCCTGCAAATAAACAATCATAGCGTTTTGTTGTCACCAATCAGGGCACTGGATTGCTTTTCAATAAACAAATAAATATGAGGCATTCTTATTTTAAATAAATTCTCCTTAAGTTAATGTTGCATCGTTGGGAATAAAAAAAGAGACTGTTTTTCAGTCCCTTTTTTTATTTTGATAATAGAAAATACTTAATCCAGCCCACCTCTCCTCGTCGGCGATTTTGGTTCAGGCCATTTCCCAGGTTCGCCGGTTCTTTTGTTGACCGGCAAAATGGATTTTTCTCTGGAAGTGGTAGCAGGATCTTCACTCGCCATATAAGCCATGATGGCGGTAATGATGGCATTCGTTTTTACATCGTCAAAAACGATTTTATCATAAGTGTCCCGGTTCGTATGCCAGGTGTAAATTCCATATTGCCAGCTGTTTGAACTTAATGAAAAAGCAGGAGCGCCGGCGGCTACAAAAGAAGCAAAGTCTGAACCGCCACTGCCTGGATAACCGGGAAAGCTAGTTTCCAAACCATTTTTTAAACTGTCTGGAACAGCAGAAAGCCAACGTCCGATGTAGTCATATGAATTTAAAAACCCCTGTCCGGAAATATTTACCACACGACCGGTTCCGTTGTCCTGGTTAAAAACCGCCTGAACATTTTTTACAATTTCCGGGTGATCTTCTACAAAAGCACGTGAGCCATTTAATCCCTGCTCTTCGCTTGACCAATGTCCTACCAAAATGGTGCGTTTTGGATTTGGATAAATTTTCTTCAAAATCCTCATTGCTTCCATCATGGTAATGGTTCCGGTTCCATTGTCCGTGGCGCCTGTGCCGCCGTCCCATGAATCAAAATGTGCTGAAAGAATCACATATTCGTTTGGTTTTTCTGTGCCTTTTATTTCTGCAATCGTGTTAAAGGTTGGCTGAACACCGGTTTCTTTAGAATCTGCACGAACACTTATTTTAGGAGCTGGCCCTGATTCTGCGAGGCGGTAAAGCAGTCCATAATCTTCCAATACGATATCAATGGTGGGAACTTTCTTTGTGTAGGCGCCAAAAATTTTATCTACGCCAAAACCTTTTGACCAAAGATTTCCAACAACTCCAACAGCTCCTGCGTTTTCCAGTGCGAGTGGCAAGGTGCGGGTAGTATATCCGGTTTTTGAGATTCTTTTCTGCCAGTCAGCAGTTTGTTTGTCTCTCAGATATTTCATTTTTTGAACAGATTCTTTGGTTCCAAATTCGTCCCAGTTATAATCCGGTCTTCCTGTTGGCTGATTCATTGAGATCATTACAAATTTTCCTTTTACCGATGGAAGCCATTTTTGAAAAGCGACTGAATCAGCAAGATCAGGAAGAATAATTACTTCGCCTGTTACGGTTTTTCCTTTGGTAGACGGACTCCACGCAAGCTGAGTGCCTTCCAGCGATTTTGTCCATGGCGCTAACATGTCAATATGGGTAATGCCTCTTTCCCAGCCGCGCCATTCGCCCCATTTTTCATTGTGGGCATCGATATTCCAGCTTTTGTATTTTGCTACCGCCCAATCATGCGCCTGTAACATTTTCGGACTTCCTATCAGACGCGGCCCGATTCCATCCATTAGTTCGTGAGCGAGATTTTCAAGTTGTGAATTGCTCATTTCTTCATGTACAATCGCATTGATAATTGCCTGGTCTTTTTGCTGGGCAAAAGAAATATTTGCGAAAAACAAAAAGAAAATAACAGCGGTAGTTCTGAATTTCGTCATCATGTAATTAATAATTTTGGATTAATGATAAAGTTGGCAAAATAGCCATTTTAAACCTCTTGAAAAAACTGAATGTCAGTAAATAAACAAATAAGCACCATTTGGGTTTTTATTTCAAAAATCAATAAAAAACCCGCCTCTTTTAAAGCGGGTTTTTTATTGTATTGTTAATAGTAATTTTACTTTTTACTATTCACTTCACTCATCAATTTAATATCTATACATTTCAGATTTGAACGGACCTTCTTTCGGTACGTTCAAATAAGCGCTTTGATCATCAGTAAGTTCGTCCAGCACGACACCGATTTTTTTCAAATGTAAACGCGCTACTTTTTCATCCAAATGTTTTGGAAGGACATAAACTTTGTTTTCATATTTATCTGAATGTTGCCACAACTCAAGCTGGGCAAGTACCTGGTTGGTAAATGAATTACTCATTACAAAACTTGGATGCCCGGTTGCACAACCAAGATTTACCAAACGTCCTTCTGCTAACAAAATGATGTCTTTTCCGTCAATAGTATATTTATCTACCTGTGGTTTAATAACATCTTTTGTATTTCCATGATTCTTATTGAGCCATGCTACATCAATTTCAATATCGAAGTGCCCAATGTTGCAAACGATCGCTTTATCTTTCATTGCTTTAAAATGCTCAGCAGTGATCAAATCGCGGCAACCGGAAGCTGTAACAATGATATCTGCTTCTTTTACTGCGTCAATCATTTTCTTCACTTCATATCCGTCCATTGCAGCTTGTAGCGCACAAATCGGATCAATTTCTGTAACGATCACTCTTGCGCCTGCACCCCGCAAACTTGCTGCAGATCCCTTTCCTACATCGCCATAACCACCAACTACAGCAACTTTCCCAGCCATCATCACATCAGTCGCTCTTCTGATTGCATCTACCAGGCTTTCTTTGCAACCGTATTTGTTATCAAATTTAGACTTGGTAACAGAATCATTTACGTTGATTGCCGGAATCGGTAAAGTACCTTTTTCCATTCTTTCATACAATCTGTGAACACCGGTTGTAGTTTCTTCTGACAATCCTTTTACATATTGAATCAATTCAGGATACTTATCAAAAACCATGTTGGTTAAGTCGCCGCCATCATCTAAAATCATATTCAACGGGCGATCTTCACTTCCGAAAAACAACGTTTGTTCAATACACCAATCTGCTTCTTCCTGAGTTTCGCCTTTCCAGGCAAATACGCCAATTCCGGCAGCGGCAATTGCAGCAGCAGCCTGGTCTTGTGTAGAAAAAATATTACATGAACTCCATTTTACTTCAGCGCCCAATTCGATTAAAGTTTCGATCAAAACAGCAGTTTGAATCGTCATGTGAAGGCAACCTGCGATTCTTGCGCCTTTCAAAGGTTTTTCTTTGCCGAATTCTTCGCGAAGCGCCATTAATCCTGGCATTTCGGCTTCGGCCAGTTTTATTTCTTTGCGGCCCCATTCTGCAAGACTCATATCTTTCACCTTGTATTTAAGGCTGAAATCAATTGTGTTTTTTGTGATAGATGACATATCGTTTTTTTATTTTTTAAGATAGGCAAAGGTAACATTATCAGAATATATTACTATGTAAATAAGAAAGTTTAGAATAGATTTGTGAGAAATTCCGTCAAAAAAGAATAAAAAGCATTTTTTACATGAAATCAGAAGTCTCAAAAGAACAATTGGCGACGCACGATTATGAGCCTGACAAAAAAGATCTGGCTATTTTAAAGTTGCTTCAGGAAAACGCAAGGATCACAGTAAAAGAAATTTCCGAAAAAATTCACCTCAGCACTACTCCGGTGCATGAACGCATTAAAAGAATGGAAGAAACCGGAATTATCAAACAATACGCAACACTGGTAGATCATTCCAAAGTAAAAAAGGGCCTCACAGTTATTTGTTATGTTTCGTTAAAAGAACATGGAAAAAAAGCAGGAATGAAATTTATTCAAACGATAAAAAATTTAAATGAAGTGATAGAATGTTTCAGTATTTCCGGTGAATTTGATTTTATGCTGAAAGTAGTTTGTGAAAACATGAACGGCTACTATGATTTTCATGTAAATAAATTAAGCGAAATAGAAAATGTCGGCCATGTACAAAGTGTTTTTGTTATGGGAATTATCAAGGAAACGCATCAGGTTGTGTGGGAGGAATGAATGTTGAATGGTTATTTGGTTTAATTGCTGTTTTTTTCAATTTAATAAAACAGCAATTCAGCTTATTTGTCTTTTTGCTGAAAAATTTTTACCGCGGCTTACGCGAGATTTTTCACATCCGATTTCATCACATAAGAAGCACTTTTTTCCTGCTCTACAAAATACATATCTATCTCTCCGATATTTTTTGCAAATATTTTACCCCGGTAAGTACACACGTATTTGTCCTGGATGAGTTCGTAAGTAGCTGCTGAAATATTTACTCTTCCCGGTTCACCATTGCTTTCCATTCTGCTGGCTACATTGACGGTAGAACCCCAGATATCATAAGCATATTTCTTTTTTCCAACGATGCCGGCAACGATTGGACCTGTATTTATTCCGATTCTTATATTCCATTCAGGCAAATTCATTTCTGTTCTTTTTGCATTGCGTTGCGAAATAAATTCCTGCATTTCCAAACTTGCTTTGACAATATTTATGAAATGAGAGTCATTCTCAGTAGGAATGCCGCCGGCGCACATATAAGAGTCACCAATCGTTTTGATTTTCTCCAATTGATACTTTTCGATGATGTCATCGAACGCCATAAAGCAGCTGTCCAATTCGCTTACAACTTCCTGCGGAGATAGGTTTTCTGAAAGTTTGGTAAATCCTTTAAAATCGGTAAAAAGTACCGACGCTTTCTCATAATAACGCGGCGTGGCTGTTCCTGCAGTTTGTAATTCCTGCGCCACTTCTTCAGGTAAAATATTCAATAATAAACTTTCAATTTTTGCATTCTGGCTGTCGAGAATTTTGTTTGTTTTTATTTTATTTCTATAGTTCCTGTAAAGGATCACGGCAATAAAAGACAACAGCGCAAGTCCGATCAGAAGTGCGTTTCTTACCAAACGCTGCCTGTTGAGATCCAACTCCTGCAACACCTGGTCTTTCTTTAATAAATCAATCTGGTTTTGCTTTTTCTGAATGTCGAAATTGAATTGCAGACTTGATAACTTTTTTGCAATGTCCAGGTTGTACAATGAATCTTTTACTGTAGTGAACAAACTCTCATAAGCGAAGGCATTTTTAAAATCAGATTTTGCAGAATATGCCTGCGCCAATCCTTTGTACGCTCTTTCTAATTCATAATTTGCATTGCTTACTTTTTTGGCAATTGCCTCTGCGTCTTTATAATAGCCGATTGCTGTTCCCGGGTCGCCTTCGCCACTGTAAGAATCTCCGAGACCGAGCAATGATTGGGCCATGTCAGTTTTTGCGTCTAATTTTTTGGAAATATCTAAGGCCTGCTGGTGATATTTTATAGCGGTGGCATAATCCGCCTTCAGTTGATACAACTTACCGATATCATTTAAAGAATAAGGAATATTTTCTGAACCTTTAAAAGCCTGGAGAGATTTTTGAAAATAAATAAGTGCAGAATCCAGTTGCCCTTTTTCCAAATAAATTTCTCCTACATTTACCGTAATTGTTCCAATCGCATCATCATTCTTTAATGATTCACTCATCGGAAGGGCTCTTAAATAATAAGGCAATGCAAGGCCATGGGTTGAAGGTTTATTGGAATAAACAGCTCCAATATTTTGTAAAGCTGTTAATATTCTCAAAGTATCACCAATCTGCTCGGCTACCTGCAATGACTTCAGATTGAGGTCCAGCGCCTTTTCATCATCGGCCTGATTGAAATATAATGAAGCCTCATTACTCAGAATATTGGCTACGCCTACTTTGTCATCCAGAGAGTCGAAAATGGCTAAAGCTTTATCATAATTTGCCAGAGATTCAAGATATTTTGCCTGCATATAATATCCAATTCCGATATTTTTATATGCATAGGCAATTCCTTTTTTAAATTTTATTTCTTCCGCCAAATCCCTTGCTTGCATTGCATAATTAATTGCTTCTGATGGTGAAATACTGAAAAATTCCCGGCTTAGCGCTAATAAAGAATTGACTTTAACGCTGTCTTCTCTGGCAACAGACAATACTTTTTTGATACTATCGATTTGCGGATTTTGTGCGAAGCATTGTGTTGAAAGAAAAAAAATAAACAAGAATAATAAATCTTTTTTCTTCATGAAATAATTTACTTTTCAGCCTCCAAGTTAAATTTATTTTTAGTAAAAATTTGAAGTTTTATAAAATGAAAATAATTTTTAAGAAAAATATAGATTTTTTTTACATGAATGTTATGCTGTTTTATACTTTTAGTCTTGTTTCATCTGCAAAATAATTTTTCCAATATGTTGGCTGCTTTCCATTAATTCATGGGCTTTATTTGCTTCCTCCATTGGAAAAGTAGCAAAAATTACCGGTTTAAATTTTCCCTCAGTAAATACCGGCCACACTTTTTCGTGAATATCGTTTGCCAGAGATGCTTTAAATATTGCATCCCGGTTGCGTAGTGTACTTCCGGTAATGGTGATTCGTTTGCGCATCATTTGTGTAATATTTAATGAAACCATATTTCCCTGCATTGCATTGATATAAACAAGTCGTCCGTCCGGCTTTAAAATTTCAATATTTTTTTGAAAATAAGTTCCTCCAATCATATCGAGAATGACATCTACCGGATTATATTTTAATTCTTGTTCAAAATCATGCGTTTTGTAATTGATAAATTTATCGGCACCGAGTTCCAAACAACGGTTTCCTTTTTCTTCAGATCCAACTGTAACAATCACCTGTGCGCCAAAATACTTTGCCAGTTGAATCGCCGTGATACCAATGCCACTGCTTCCTCCATGAATCAAAAGCCTTTCGCCGTGTTGAAGTTTGCCTCTTTGAAATACATTGTGCCAAACGGTAAAAACGGTTTCAGGCAAGCCGGCTGCTTGCTCAAAAGTAAAATCATCAGGAATCGGCAAACATTGTCCTGCATTTACTTTTACGAAATCGGCATAACCGCCGCCCGATACCAATGCGCATACTTTGTCAGCTGTTTTCCATTGATGTACATTCTTTCCTGTTCGTTCAATAATTCCTGCAACCTCCAAACCAGGAATATCCTGAGGCGCGCCGGCAGGAGGAGGATAATTTCCTTTGCGTTGTGCAATATCCGGCCGGTTTATTCCGGCAGCTTTTACTTTTATAAGCACTTCATTTTCATCGATCATCGGTGGATCTCTTTCCTCCGTTTTTAAAACATCAGGGCCACCGTAGGAAGTAATAATTATTGCTTTCATAAAATAAGGCTTTAAATTTTTATCAAATTCTTTTCAAAACTATTTCATTTGCTGATGACATGGTCAGATGTTTTCATTTCAAAATTTCATGAACAACAAAGAAACAAAAAATGGGTTTTTTGATTTTCGGAGTTAACGAGAACGAAGTGGTAAAAAAATCTACACAGCTCTGAAGAGTGAATTTTAGGAAACAATTTTTATTGTATAAATCTGTAAGTTATTCATTGTCAAACGCCGGTTTTTTGGCTTGATTTTTTTTAAAAAACAGTTATTTAAACAATTTAAAACTAAAAAAATCATGAACAATTTAGTAAGAAGAAACAACGATGTTTCTTATGATCCTTTCATGGATTTTATTAATATGGAATCTTTTTTCCCGACTTTCAGCGGTTCAAAATCCTTTCCGTCAGTAAATATTTCTGAAGATGATAAAGATTATTGTGTAGATGTAGTAGCTCCCGGATTTAATAAAGATGATTTTAAAATAAATGTGGAGAATAATATGCTAACAATTAGTGCAGAAGCAAAATCAGAATGGTCAGACGACAGTAATGGAGGTGAGGAAAATAGCACCGAGGGAAATGAAAAGCAGCAAAAAGAAAATGCTTCACAAAGCGGAAGCAAAACATCACAGAGTGGAACTAAAAGTCAGTCGAAGAGTAGTTCAGGTAATAGTAATAATGGAAATGGCAGTTCTGACCACAACAGGCAATACAGCCGCCGGGAATACAGCTATAGTTCCTTTACGCGTACTTTCAGATTGCCTGAAAATACCAACGATGAAAGCATTTCTGCAAATTACAAAAACGGTATTTTAAAACTAATGATTCCGAAAAGCAAGAACGAACAAAAAGCAACAAAACAAATTACTGTGAGCTGATCTATTTTTTAATGACGCTTTTTAAAGACAAAAACTATGACAAAGACAGAAAGTACGGATTTGGTTGTATCCAGTACCGCTTTTGACGACGGTGCAAATATTCCAACAAAATACACTTGCGAAGGAGAAGATATTAATCCTCCATTGCAGGTGGATAAAATTCCTCAAGGCACGAAAACATTGGCAATCATTATGGAAGATCCCGATGCGCCGGGTGGCACATTTGATCACTGGCTCGCCTGGAATATTCCGCCGGAAAATCCGATAGAAGAAAACAGAACGGTTGGAGTCAGCGGAACAAACAGTGCCAAAAAAACAGGATATTACGGGCCATGTCCGCCTTCCGGAACTCACCGGTATTTTTTCTATCTCTTCGCCCTTGATGATAGTCTTAATTTAAAAGAAGGAGCGGGCAAACAGGAATTAAAAGACGAAATGCAAAAACATGTCCTGGCAATTGGTGTATTAATGGGACGATATCAGAAGCAGAGCAAATGAATTTTATAAGAAAAGTTCCAAAACACTACCTCATGCATAATCCAGGTAGTGTTTTTTT
>JAICYZ010000142.1 GCA_025933935.1 Chitinophagaceae bacterium | reverse complement strand
ATTTTGAAAATGAATGATCTTTATTTAACTTTTTTTGCAACAGGACAAAAATAGTTCTTGATTTTATCTAAACATGAAAAGGTGTTGATAATTCAATGTTAACAAGCTGCCCTGCTATCTAAAAGAAACTAAAATAGAAAGGCCTTTATTTCTTTCTTTGCTGCAGCAATAAAACAATTATTCGTTGTTTAGTTTTCGCAAATATTCTCTCGCTAAAATTCCTGATTCTTTTAAATCATCCTTTGTCCATCCACCATCAGAAGCGGCGCCAGCCTTCAAAACAGAGCACGTTTCGTCTTTATCAGAAACAGACCAGGTGATCCAGCTTATCTTATTTTTTTCTGACCAGTCGATCCATTTCTGCCATTCGTCTTTATTTATCGCTCCATCGCCGCTGGCTTCCATTCCTGCTGACTCGGAGATGAAAAGCGGCAATCCTTTTTTCAATGCATAATCTCCTTTGTCGCGCAATTCCCGTTTGTGAGTGGCGGCATAATAATGCAAGGTATACATCAGGTTGCGATAACCTTTAATCGGATCATCAGCAGGAAGATTAATGTCCTGGTCCCAATGCGGAGAACCTACAAGAATCACATTGTTGCTGTCGATTGCTCTTATCGTTGAAATTACTTCTGTTGAATAAGCTTTCACATCGGCCCACGAATCATACTCAGGCTCATTAAAAATTTCATAAATAATGTTTGGATACTGATGATACTTTTCTGCCATTTCTTTAAAAAAGGTTTTTGCTTCATTCAGCCGGATATGGTGACTGTGCCAGTCAATAATCACATAGATACCTTCTTTGATTGCCGCATCCACAACCGCTTCTATCCGTGCTTTGGATTCTTCCGGTTTATCGATATATCCGTTTTTTGGTTCTACGCCCATCGCGGCCCTTACAACTGTTGCCTTCCAATCATTGTATAACCATTTTACGGCTCCTTCATTGTAAAAACGCGGCCAGAAATTGTGCCATCCAAAACTCATTCCACGCAGCGCGACATCGTTTCCGTGCTCATCTTTTAATTGTGTTTTATCTACATGCAATTGCCCGTGAATCTTTACAGGTTGCCCGTTGGTAAAAGAAGTGATGATACAGAAAAAAGCAGCAACAATAATTGTTCTCATTTTGTTTTAAAGAATTAGGAAAGGAAATGTATTTATTATTTTGTTTTAAAAGCAAGCATTTTGTAAATCTATGAAATCGCTGGCTAAAAGATCTTTTCTAATTTGTGGCAATTAAGAATTGGCGCGGCCAACTCATTCACAATTTTCTTCCCAGATAAAACGCCTTTCATTTAAATCGAGGGTCACCAGGTTCCCAAAATGAGGAAGATAATTATAAACACATCCACCATCAATATCGATACAATTTCCTTTTTGATTGAGAATATATTTAAGAGATTTTGGTGTGTGTCCATGAATCAACAACCGGTTTTCAAGGGCGGGCTGCCAGGAAGAAAAATCCCGGATCCAAAGCATTGCTTCTTTATCCTGAAAGATATTTTTCCGATAAAAATTTAATCCTGCATGAACAAAAATGTGTTTTTCCGTTTCGATATAAAATTGTGTTTCTTTAAAGAAGGAAAGGTATTTTTCAGGCAAAGTCTCTAAGGTGTTAATTCCAAAGCTCAGCAGCGTTTGTGCGCCGCCATTCCTGATCCAAAGTTCGTAAGCAGTTGGATCGATCAGACAATCAAGCAACATTTGTTCATGGTTTCCCCGCAGGGTAGAAACGTGATAACCATCCTGTCGAAGCTGTAAAATAAGGTCTATCACGGCTTTGCTGTTTTCACCCCTGTCAATATAATCGCCGATGCAAAAGAGCTGATCTGTCTTTTGAATTTTTATTTTATGAAAAAGCAGCTTTTCAAACGTCTTGCTGCAGCCATGAATATCACCGATCGCAAAAGTTCTTTCCATGTTATTAATGCTTTTTAAATCGTATCAAACACGGTTGCTGCTGTTGCTCTGCCGGGCACAAGCTATTCACCATTTTCTATCAGTCGACGAATAAATAATGCCGATTTGCATTTTCATTATTCTTCTTAAGGTTCTTTATAAATCTTTCCATTCTTCATCACAAGAAGCGTATTTCGGATTGAATGAATATCTGCGGAAGGATCGCCGTGCACGGCAATGATATCAGCAAACAATCCCTTTTTTATTCTGCCTATTTTGTCGGCATAACCGAACACATCTGCATTCACAGATGTAGCAGATCTGAGCACATCCGGCGCTTTCATTCCATACTCCACCATCATTTCCATTTCTCTTGCATTATCGCCATGCGGAAATACGCCGACGTCACCGCCCATACAAATCGTTACCCCGGAACGCAGTGCGGCTGCAAAACTTTTTTTCTTCGCCGTAATTCTTGCCGGCTCGGGAGTTGTTCCTTTTTTCCAACCCGAATATTGCGCAATCGCATCTCCTGCCGCTACTGTCGGACACAAGGCTACACCTTTTTCTTTCATCAGTTTAAAAATTTCTTCCGTACCATCGTTGCCGTGCTCTATGGAATGTACACCTGCATCAATCGCTCTGCGCATGCCTTCAGGGGTGGTAGAATGAACCGTTACAAACCTTCCGCTGCTTTTAGCAATCGCAACTGCGGCTGCTAATTCTTCCGTTGTAAATGTCGGCTCTGGTTCTCCATTGATGCCATATGAATAATCAGCGTAAATCTTAATCACATCTGCTCCTTTTGAGATTTGCGTGCGCACTTCTTTTTTCAATTCTTCTTTGTTACCTACTTCGGCAGCGCCTTGTGGCAAATCAATATCTGCATTGCCAAAACGTGGCCCGTAACTGCCTTTGGCAACAATGGCTCTTGTAGCGATGATCATGCGCGGCCCCGGCACAATGCCTTTTTCAATGGCGGTTTTTAACCCGGCATCATCATACATGGCACCTTCGGTTCCTAAGTCTCGTACGGTAGTGAAGCCCGCCATAAGTGTGGCTTCTGCATGGGTTACAGCTCTTGCTGTTCTTTCTGCCCGGCTTTCTTTCAAAACCTGGTCGTTCCAAGTGGTTTCATTGTAAGGGTGCAGAAATAAGTGTGAATGGCCTTCTATCAATCCTGGCAAAAGCGTTGCTCCTTTCAATTCGATAACGCGTGTGTTGGCGGGAAGTTTAAAAGTCATTGGCCCGGCAGCTTCTATTTTATTTCCATGCACGAGCACCACCCACCCGGTATGCATGCTTTCTCCGTCAAAAACCCTTTCTGCATTGAAAAGGTAAAACGAATCGCTTTGGGCAGATGCGAAAAAAGAAAAAAATAAACAGGTTAGATTTAATATCATTTTCATGAAGGAAAGATAGGAATTAATGGGCTAATGTGGTAATGTGCTGATGATCTGCTGACGTGATAATGTGAAGGGTATTTTCGGCCAAAAAGGGCTTGATGGTAGCAGCAGAATTATATAATTCTCAAACTGCAACATTCATTGACGAAAAGTTAATTAGCCACGTTAGCTAATTAGCAAATTAACCAATCAGGATAATTCTTCAATCCAAATGGAAATGGTGTGGGGGGCTGATTCGTTGCCGCCGAAATAAGGGAAAAGTTTATATCCCTCGGCTAAAGTGGTGGTACTAGCACGGGGCATTTTTGTTTCAACGCCATTTAAAGTAAAAACATATTCATTGCCTGAAATCCTTATAGAACAGGTATTTTCTACTCCAATCTGTACAGCTCCGAGTTCCTTAAAACTCATGACGCCGTTATTATAATCATAAGCAAAAAGGCGAAGCGCATTGTTGCTCCACCGCCAGCCAAAGCGTGCGCTGTATTCATGATGAGCAGCGTTATTATCACTAAAGCCATACAACTTATTAATGTCTGCCTGATTGCTGTCAGCAGCGGTTTTGTAAATCGCAGAACTGTCAAATTTTGCTTTAAAACTTACCTGGCTGCATTTTACGGGTACAAAAATGCTTTTATCACAATATTGCTGGCCTTTCGGAATGGTATATTGAATGTATTGATTTGAAACAGATTCTGATCCTTTTTTTGCAGAAATACTACTGCCAGTTGTTTCAAGCTGTTTGCTGCATGACTGGAAGATAAGCACGGCAATGCTTAAGATAAATAAATTATATTTCATAGGTTGGATAGTCGATTCTCTTTTCGAAATAAAAACGGCAAGATTGCAATAATATTTTGAAAAAAGGAATGAAAATCCGAAGCAGGTGAATTATTTACAATTCTTTACCAAAGCTGATTTATTTTAAATATTTTCCAATCATAATTTATAATTATGCAGTTCATTTTTCCAACTCCCAAACGCCACTCTCCATTGGTTGTAGAGAAAAATCAGCCAGAGGTTTTACTTCACCTGTAATTACATTTTTCATTTTCGTAAAACCATTCGTTCTTTCAGAATATTTTTTAATATCAATCGTAAGTTTTTCTTTTGCCGTATTTAAAACAGTCATAATTGTTTGTTTGCTGTCGTACCGGAAAAAAACATATTCTCCTTTTGCAGGAGCAAATTGCATCATCTTTCCTGTCGTGATCGCCGAAGACTTTTTTCTGAAATTTGCGAGCGTTGCAATGTATTTCCAGATGTCTTCTTCCTTAGGAGTTCTTCCTGAAGCGGTAAACTTATTTGCAGAATCAGAAGCCCAGCCACCAGGAAAATCTTTTCTTACATATCCATCATTGGGAGAAGTAAAACCGGTCATTCCGACTTCGTCTCCATAATATATTTCAGGAATGCCGCGACAGGTGAAAAGCCACGCCAGTGCAGCTTTATACTTTAATTCGTCTTCGCCTACAACAGAATAAAATCTTGCCAGATCATGATTGTCCAAAAAAATTACATTGCGCATCGGATCCTTATAAACAAAATCCTGCGCCAATGTTGTGTACATTTCATTGATGCCGTCTGTCCAGCTAAAATCTTTTGTCATAGCATCTGTTATCGCCCAAAGCGTTTGAAAATCTGTGGGCGCCTGCAGGTTGCTTTTGTAAGGAATATTGTATTTATTCTGTACAAAATAACTCTGATTGATCACGCCATGAACCCACGTTTCCCCAAACATGGTGATGTGCGGATATTCATCCATCAATGCCTGGTTGCAGCGGTTCATAAAATCAAGATCATTGTAGGCATAGGTATCAATGCGCCAGCCATCAATTCCGAATTCTTCCACTGTCCACAAAGCATGTTGAATTAGAAAATTAGCCACAAAAGGATTGTTCTGATTTAAATCCGGCATTGAATGGGCAAACCAGCCATCACTCATTATCTTTTTCTCAACCTCACTTCCATGAGGATCAAAAAGAACCTGGTCTTTAAAATTTGTGTTGGTGTAAGTTGGCCATTGATGCAGCCAATTTTTCATCGGCGGGTCAAGTACGGTAAAATGATAACTGCCCACGTGATTATAAACCGCGTCCTGTATGATTTTCATGTGCCTGGAATGTGCGTCATCAATCAGATTCTGATAAGCTTTTTCTCCTCCGATTCTTGGGTCAATTTTGTAATGGTTCGTAAAAGCATAACCATGTTCTGTGCGCTTCGGCATGTCATTTTCAATTACCGGGTTGAGCCAGATTGTAGTAACACCAAGGCTTTGCAGGTAATTCAAATGATTTTCTACTCCTTTTAAATCGCCTCCGTGCCGTGCATAAACTGAATCCCGATCCAGGCTTTGATCCCTCATTCCGGGAATTCGGTCATTGGTCGTATCGCCATTGCTGAACCTGTCCGGCATGATCAGGTAAATAAAATCTTTGGAAGTAACTCCTTGTGCAAAAGCAGTTCCGTTTCCGGTTCTTCTTTTCTTCAGTTCAAAATTGATATCAAATGAAGATTGTTTTTCTTTTACTTTAATTTTTATCATTCCCGGCTTTGCGGAAGGAGTAATATTTACATCAAGGAAAACATAATTTTTATTTTCTACCTTGTTTACTTTGTCCAGTTTTACTCCCGGATAATTTATCGTGTACGCGTCACCGTTACCGATATCATTGCCATGGATCATGATCTGCACTTTATTCCATTTCATTCCCGTCCACCAGTTTGTCGGGTAGCAATTGACAGAATTATTTTGCGCGAAAATATTTGCGTAGCAAAAAATAAAAAGTAAAAAACAGGCGATTCTTTTCATGGATGATTTTTAAAAGTAAGAGATGGTATTTTTTTAAAAGTAAATTGATTTTTTAATAGAAATTAAAACAGCAAAAGAACAAATAACGCTCATTTCTGTTTTCATTGATTCAAAATATTCACCGGCAAAATTATTTCCCATCGATTGTAACCCTGGCCGCCATACAAATCTTTATCCAACAGCCGGCTATACCTGAATCCAAAAGAAACATTTACTTCATTCCACCATTTGGTATCAAAATTTATCTCGGTTCCGGCAGAACGAAAACTTGCTGTAAAAGGAGTGTGGTCTGCATTGAAATCTTTAGCCTCTGTGTCATCATAAAACAGGTTGGCACGAACGCGCAGCAGATAAAGAATGTTTCCAAAACCCGCATCCGGTAAGGCCAACGGCAAATGATAGTTAATTCCCCATTTATACATTTCATAAAGATTTACCGATTGATAGCCTCTTGAAAACGGGAAGCCACTGGAGAAGTTTATTTTGTTTAAGCTGTCTTTTTTCAGGTAAGCGCCATTCAGAACAAGGCTGTGTGTTTGTGCAAATCCGGGAAAATAAAAACTGCCGTTTGACATAAACTGATAACCTTTTAATTCGGTTAATGGGAATTTATAAGTAAGCAAAAGCGTTTGTGCAAACTGCGGAAAAATTTGTTGTTGTGCCTTTTGTATTTGGTGACTAAATGATATAAAATTACTGTTATAGCTGTAAGAAGATTTTAAAGTATCATTGTATTTTCCCTGGAAAGTTCCTTTGCTGTAAACATACTGCGAACCAAAATTCAGATAAGTAAAAGAGCGGCCTTTGCTGAAGTTCAGCGGAATATTAAATCCTGCATAAGGTTCAAATTGATTGAAGCGAATAAGCCTTTGGTGAAATAAGGTACTTCTGCCGATAAAACAATTTGCGCCAACGTTTAAAAAAGGAAACCACCCGGCATAAGTTGCATCGAAACTAACTTCCTTAAACTTCTCTGAACGATCGTAAGTGAATGAAACATCCGATTCCAGTGTGTTTAAAATATTTTCACTCACAAGTGTCAGGCTGTATTGAGGATCGTTAATAGCCGGTTCAATACTGTGAAAATTAAATAACCGGAAGCTTTTGTGATATTTTTTAACCTCAAAAGAATCATCAGGAACCTCGTACAACAGGTTTGCATTCTTTGCATTGATAGCTGCAATTCCAAAGCTTGAAGTAATTTTTTGCAGATCGTCTATGTTTATTTCTCTAAAGTCAAGATCCTCTTTCCGGAAATTTTGCAAACGGTATCCTTCTGCTGTAAACGAAGACCACACAATATTTGAATTATTTATTGCTGCATGATATTTCCCTAAACCTTCTTCTGAACCTGTTTGTATCATCCATAATTTTTTATCAGAAAAAGTATAAGCAAACAGTTCGTCATTTTTTTTATAAGAATAAGAGAAGTAAAGTGTATCATGAAAAACCGTTGGAAACCCAATCACATTATAAGTAAATGGAAGGAGATATTTTGTTTCATTGCTCTGCATATTGATTTCCAAAAGCGACATTTTCCCTTCCGCGTTTCTTACTGCTGAAATGATTTTATTCTCATCATAAAATTTAGGATAGGTATAGAAGAGATGATCCGGATTTGGAAACCGGTACCTCATCTTTCCTGTTTTGGAATTCAATAATTGCAGCTCGCATTTGCCTGATGAAGGTGCATGAACCACAACAATTTTTTGCCCGTCGAAGCTGATGTCAGGTGCAAAATATTTGGTGTGTTTAGTTAACGTTTGTTGATGACCATTAGTGACGTCCAGGATCTGCAAATCGCTATAATCACGGTATCCCCAGCGAATATCGGGGCGAAAAGAAGTATAAACAATTTTCCCGTTGCGGTAGCTAAAATAACTGTCCAATGTATAATCCACCGTTCTTATTTTGCGTTCTGTATTTTCCTGTACAATTACAAATTCCGGATTTTGTTTGAATGTATTTTTTACGAATAATAGTGAGCCGTCTTCTGTGAATGAAGGAAATTGTTCGTCACGGTAGCTACCCAGTTTGCCAGCAGCAGAATCTCTGAACTCGTTTTTAAAAAAATCCAATGCATTGTTTCTGAAAGTAACATAGTTTACGCCCGCATATTTTTTTACTGCATGCTGAAAAGGATAAAATAAGCCTTTGAATGAAGCCGCGTCATGCGTTACATTTTTCCAAAAATCGATGCCATATTTTTCCCGTCCATACGCGACTAATAAAAATCCAAGCGCATAGTGATCGGGAATGAAATCTTTTAAAGATCCATTCCTCAATTTCATCCAGCTGTAATTTTTTCCGGCCTTCCAAAGTGAGCGGTAAGCATTATAAAATGAAGGCAAGCTTCCACGTCCCTGCCTGCTGAGATTGGTTTCATTATAAACGGCATCTCCTTCATAAAACCAATTTGGAATTGCGGCGTTATTTGCCAGTGCCTGTCCTTCTTCCCCAAAAATATCGCGCATCACTTTCGATAATCCCACATCAAAATTGTTGTATTGCTCCACGTGCCGGTATTCGTGTATCGTAAGCTGGTCGGGCCATGGAATGCTTCCCATGTCAAAACTATTCTGTTCAGGAGTGAGATAAAATTCACTTCTGAATGGCCCCAAACTGACATAGGCGTTTGAAACAGTTGTTTGATTTTGAAGAACAATATTTATTTTTTTTGAAAGGTTGCCAATCGTTTGAGTACTCGGTTCTTTTATGAATGAAATGATATTGGTAATTCTTGTAGCAACAGAATCCAGTCCCTGCGGAAAAATAACCCGTGATGATGCCGTATTAATTTGTTTCCATTTTACTGATGGCGGATCGCCACCAAAAACCTGGGAAAAACTTTGTGAAAAAATGAGGATGGATAAAACAAGCAAAAAGAATCTTCTGAGATAAAGCATGTTATTTTTTTCTGAAATAAAGATAGGGAAATGTTTTTAGCACGATTCAGCTTTGCCTCAATATCAGGATCGCAAATGAAGGAATAAGCACAATTTACATTTGGATGTCATTTCCCTGTGATAAGGCTCATTTACTTACTCCTCTAAAGCGAATAACAAGCAACGTAAACCCGACCCGATCGTGTTCTTTTATTTTAGTAAACACGGTACTTTGAAACAGCTATAATCTACCGTTCAACTTTTTCACACACACATTAAAAATGCGAGGCGTTCACCGGCAACGATTCCGTAAATATTTCTCCTGTTTCATAAAAGGCTTTCTATTTTTGGTTGGCACCTTTATCATTTAAACAAAACCCATGAGAATATTTCAATCAAAATTTTGCATTCTTTCTATCGCATTCATTTTTTCTTTTGCCGGCGCAAATAATCTTGCGGCACAGAATAAGGACGCCGCCTGGTATATTGCCAATGCTCCTTTTAAAATGCCTGAGGTAATTCGTCCGATCTTTCCGGATAAACAATTCTCAATAAATGATTATGGCGCAGTTGGCGACGGACAAACATTAAATACAGACGCATTTTCAAAGGCGATATCCGCCTGTGCAGCAGCAGGAGGTGGCACAGTGATCGTACCGAAAGGCTTGTGGCTGACCGGGCCGATCGAATTGAAGAGTAATGTCAATCTTTGTGTAGAACGCAGCGCCTTAATCCAATTTACAAAAGATCATTCTCAATATCCCATCATCAAAGCATCTTCAAAAAGCAACAGTTATGTTCCGGCGTCGCCAATTTACGGGTATGATCTGAAGAATATTGCCATCACTGGCGAAGGAATTATTGATGGGGCAGGAGAGAGCTGGAGGCCGGTGAAAAAAGAAAAAACAACTGCTTCGCAATGGAAAGATTTCACATCGTCCGGTGGGGTGGTAAGCAATGATGGTAAGGTCTGGTGGCCAAAAAAAGAAGCAATGGAAGGCGAACAATATTTGGAAAATCTGAAAAAGAAAAAACAGGAATT
>JAICYZ010000114.1 GCA_025933935.1 Chitinophagaceae bacterium | reverse complement strand
ACGCCGGAGGCCCTGTAAGCGGGGATGTGACATGATCGTTTCCATTAGTTTTTTTGAAAGGCCCTGTCCCTGGTATTTATCTAAAATGTAAACGTCTCCGAGATACGCGATAGTGGAAAAGTCGGAAATTACTCTTGCAAATCCAATTTGATGCTTGTTATGAAAAAGTGCGAAGTTTAATGAATTTTCCATAGAGGTTCTTACTTTTTCTATCGGAATATTTTTGCTCCAGTATGCGTATTTCGATAAATAGTCATGTATCGCAACAATGTCCATTTTTGTTTTGTCGGTGGTTATCAGATAATCGTTAAAGGTTAGTTCAATGTTGGTCATGGGTAATTGATTCGTGTTTTTTGTTTGTATATGCCGGAGTAAACGTATATGCGTTTATTCTCCAATTAAAAATAGAAAAGCCTCCTATTTATTGCTTTACCAGTCTTCCATGTTTGCTTGCCTCTTTTTCTCTTCAAAGAAAAAGTAATACAACTAAACGAATCACCATAATCGCTAAAGCTGGTTGATGCGCTCTTCTTCCAGGTCAATCTGGTAAAGCTGCCAGCGGATGACAGTTTCATCTAATTCAGGGTCTTTATTTAATCTTGCTAAAAATTGTCGCTGGCTTTCGAGAACTTCCAGATAATGTTGCTTACGCTCCGGTGTCATCTTAAAATTCTCCGGATCTTTGATCTTATCCTCCCATTGGGTAACCATTCGCAGCAGGTAAGGATCATTGTTCAAACCCATTTCCTGTTTTTGTTTGAGCAACCCGACTGTAAAAAGAGCCAGCTCCTTTCTTAATTTCAATCTCGCCTCTTCTTCAGGAATGTCATTCGTACTTTCAAAAAGTTTAGACCGTTTAATAAAATAAGGCAAGGTAAGTCCCTGCGTTAAAAGGGTCAGCAGGATAACCATAAATGTAATAAAAAGCACCAGGTTCCGGTAGGGAAAAGGTGCGCCATCCTGCATAGTGACGGGAATGGCCAAAGCAGCTGCCAGGGATACAACTCCGCGCATTCCGGTCCATCCCAACAGTAATGGCAGTTTAAGCATCCTTCGCCGGTCGCGTGTTGGAGCTACGCCCGGCCTGAAAATTAATGTTGCTGCCATTGCCACATATGAACTGATCATCCTTGCCAATATTAAGATAGCGGTCACCCAAATGCCGTACTTTATGGCGGTGATCAATGGGATGCCATCCGCGCGAAGGCCGGCAACTATTTGCGGCAATTCAAGACCAATAAGCATAAATACTATTCCGTTAAGAATAAAAATAAAGGCTTCCCAAAAATTATATCCTTTTACGCGGCTGTCGCTGGATAAGAACTGAAGCCGGTTGTTTGCCAAAAACAAACCACCGGACACAACAGCCAATACACCGGAGCTGTGCAACTGCTCGGCAATCCAATAAAGAAAGTAAGGTTCAATGAGCGTGAAAGCAATATCAGAAGAAGCATCTGTGGGCAATCGCTTATGCGCCTGCATAAACAGCCATCCAAAAACAAGGCCGATGCCGATGCCCCCGAGAACCATCCATGAAAAATTGATCATGGCCTGCTGAAAAATAAACTGCCCTGTGCCTACCGCCACCAATGCAAACCTGAAAATAATGAGCGATGATGCATCATTAAACAGGCTTTCTCCTTCGAGAATGGCAGCGGTGGATTTGGAAATTTTCACAAATTTCATAATGGCTCCGGTACTTACGGCGTCTGGTGGAGACACGATGCCACCCAGCAAAAAACCCAGTGCAATCGTGAAACCAGGGATAAAATAATTGGTAAAGATGGCAACAGCCAATGCAGAAAAAAGCACCACCAAAAAAGCAAAGCTGCTGATGATACGCCACCATTTTTTCATTTCTTTAAATGAAATGCTCCATGTTGCTTCAAACAACAACGGTGGTAAAAAAATAAAAAATATCATGTTCGGATCAACCTGCACTGCTGGCAAACCTGGTATAAAACTGATGAACAAGCCGGCCACTACCAATAATACCGGGTAAGCGATTCGCAGCTTTCTTGCGAGCATCTCGATCAGCACAATGGCTGCAACCAGCGCCAGCATGAATGGCAATTGTTCATGCATTGTTGAAATGATATAGGTGAGTAATAGGAAACAACAAATATAATGGTGCCGGCTGTATTTTGACCGGTCTCTTTTTTGTGCTTGTTACTTTTTCTTAGAGCCGAACAACCAAAAACTACCCCAATTATTTATGAAAAAAACTGCAACAACATCCTTTACTTTTGCAGCCGTGAAAAGAAAAAAAATTATTTTAGAAAACATAACCGTGACCGGCTATGCGGCAGAAGGCAAAGCACTCGCGCGCCGGGAAGGAAAAGTAATTTTTATTGAAGGAGCCGTGCCCGGTGATGTAGTAGATGTTTTAGTGACAAAAAATAAGAAAGACTGGGCAGAAGGGAAAGTTTCTAAAATAAGGGAATTGAGTCCTGAAAGAGTTACTCCTTTTTGCATTCATTTTGGAGTTTGCGGAGGTTGCAAATGGCAAATGCTTCCTTATGAGAAGCAATTAAAATACAAGGAACAGGAAGTAAAAGATGTGATAAAAAGAATTGGCAAAATTGAAACTTCTGTGTTGCCGATCCGCGGTTCTGAAAAAACAATTCATTACAGAAATAAACTGGAATTCACTTTTAGTAATAAAAGATATTTAACACAAAAAGAATTTTCTGTTCTTGGCGAGGATCAATGGCCCGGAGGCGCGCTCGGATATCATGTTCCTAAATTGTACGACAAAATAATTGATATCAAAGAATGCTGGCTGATGGATGAGGAGAACAATTTGATCAGAAATACGCTCCGTGAATTTGCAGAAAAAAATAATTATTCCTATTACGATATTAAAGAACACAAAGGTTTTTTGAGAAATGTAATTATCCGCAATTGCACTACCGGCGAATTCATGGTCAATCTTTTTTTTGGAAATGAGGATAAAGAAAAACGGGAAAAGATTTGTAGCTATTTGTTAGCACAAGTACCGCAAATTACCACTTTGCTTTACACGATCAATCAGAAGTGGAATGACAGTATGGAAGGGCTGCAGCCGCAAATTTTTTCCGGAAAAGGCTTTGTGATTGAAAAACTTGGTGACTTTAATTTTAAAATTTCTCCAAAGTCCTTTTTTCAAACGAATACAAAACAGGCAGAAGTTTTATACAATGTGGTTAAAGATTTTGCCGGGTTACAGGGAAAAGAAATCGTTTACGACCTTTATTGCGGTACGGGATCTATTGGAATTTTTTTAAGTAAAAACGCAAAGAAAATTATCGGGGTTGATGTAATTGAAGATGCGATAAAAGATGCCAAAGAAAATGCAGAATTGAACAATTTGGAAACGGCTTCTTTCTTTTCCGGTGATGTAATCGACATTTGCAATGACGATTTTTTTAGAAGTCATGGCAGTCCTGACGTCGTAATTGTAGATCCGCCGCGGGCCGGCCTTCATAATAAATTAGTGAATAAATTATTAGAAATTGCTTCGCCAAAAATCGTGTATGTCAGTTGTAATGTGGCGACCCAGGCCCGCGATCTTCAACTTCTTAATGAAAAATATCTTGTGGAGAAAATTCAGCCGGTTGATATGTTTCCACACACCCATCATATAGAATCTGTAGCACTGCTGACTTTGAAAAAAGAATAAAAAGGATTATTTCTGCTCCTGCTGATTTTCGTTTTCTTTTGCCTGCTCTTCTTCCTTCAGATCCAAAATTAAATTGGCAATCAGCGCCGTCCATCCAGTTTGATGACTTGCGCCCAAACCGCGTAAATTATCGCCATGAAAATATTCGTGAAATAAGACAAGGTCGCGGTTTTCTTCTTTTTGATAAAACCAATTGTAATAGCCGTTGGTCAGTCGTTCATTGTTTTCATTCTTCTCAAAAATATGCAACAGCCGGCCGGTAATATCTTTACCAACATTGCTGAGATTGCAATAAGTTCCTGATCCTACCGGGCATTCAACTTTCAGATCATCCTCGTAAAAATATCCGAAGGTTCTGAATGCATTAATGAATAAATAATTCATTGGCATCCATACAGGGCCACGCCAGTTTGAATTTCCGCCAAACATATCAGAAGTGGAATCACCGGGGTCGTAGTGGATCGAATAACTTGTACCGCCAAAATTCAAGGTGTAAGGGTTTTTTTCATAAAACTTAGACAAAGCGCGGATGCCGCCTTCTGATAAAAACTCTGATTCATCCAATAACTTTTCGAATAAATCTTTCAATCTTTCTTTATCAACTAAAGAAAGCAAAGTGCGTCCAAAATTTTTATTCACTTCGCTGGGCAAATACAAATTGCTCATCCTGCGGTAATTCTGAAACCATTTCATTCTTTTTGTAAAATCGGGAAGCGCATCAAACACTTCTTTTTCAATTACTGTAACAGCAAATAAGGGCGAAAGTCCCACAATAGAGCGGATCCTCAACGGAAATGCATCAGACTTATCCAAAGAAAGCACGTCGTAAAAAAACTTGTCTTTATCATCCCACAATCCCAGTTCATTCAGCGCTTCTGCAATGATCACAAAGTGTTCATAAAACTTGGTGGCGGTGTCTTCAAAAGAAATATCATTCATGGCAATTTCCAGAGCGATGTTCATCATATCCAGTGCGTACATTCCCATCCAGCTTGTGCCATCGGTTTGTTCAAGAAGCGTATTTCCCGGAAGAACCATGCTCCGGTTAAAAAGGCCGATATTATCCAATCCAAGAAATCCGCCTTCAAAAATACTGTTGCCGTTTGCGTCTTTCCGGTTGATCCACCAGGTGAAATTGATGATGAGTTTTTGAAAAATGCTTTTTAGAAAAACAACGTCTTTTTTTCCATACAGCCTTTCTTCGGTTTTATAAACCTGCAGTGCAGCAAATGCATGAACCGGCGGATTTACATCGCTGAAATCCCATTCATAAGCGGGCAATTGACCCTGCGGATTCATGTACCATTCGCGCATCAAAAGTGTCAGCTGGTGTTTGGCAAAAAGCGGGTCGATCACTGCCATCGTGATGCAATGAAAAGCCATATCCCATGCGGCATACCACGGATATTCCCAATTATCGGGCATGGATAATATGTCCTGATTTTTTAAATATTTCCAAAGATGATTCCGGCCGTTTTCACGTTCTTCAGAATCGGGTGTAATGCCATCGCTTGTGCTGATCCATCTTTCAACGTCATAATGATAATATTGCTTGTTCCAAAGCAAGCCGGCGAATGCCTGCCGCTGAATATTTTTTTGATCGTCGGTACAGTTGGCTGGATGGATATTTTCATAAAATTCATCCGCCTCATTTTTTCTTTTTTCAAAAATCTGCTCAAAATTTTTATGGAAACAATTTTTTAGTTTTTTATCAGAAAGACGTAAATATATAACCTGCGATTGCTTTGGTTCGATTTCAAAATAATAAACAGGCGAACATTTTGTACCCTCTTTTTTATCTTTCAATTTCTGCAAATCAGTGCCATGAATAATCGCTTCATGAAACGCATCTTTTACAAATTCCGTTTTGTTTGGCCTGTCAAAAAGCTTTTCAAAATTCGTTTCATTTTGCGTAAAAAGAACTTCATTTGCTGATTGAAAATAGAAGTAATAATTGCCCAATGATTTATGTTCCGCTTTTACCGCCTGTTCTGATAAATAAGTGATGCTCGGTTTGTTTTCATCGCCTGCATATTGCCAGCTGTTATAAAACCAAAGCGTTGGCAAAACAGTGATGGGTGCTTTTTCATCTCCCCGGTTTACGATCTCGATTTTTATAAAAATATCGTCGCTGTTTTCTTTGGCATATTCAATAAAAACATCAAAATATTTGTCCTCATTAAAAATACCGGTATCGAGAATCTCGTATTCCGGTTCCAGCTTATTCCGCTTTTTATTTTCATTTACAAGGTTATCGTACGGGAAAGCGGCCTGTGGATATTTGTACAAATACTTCATGTAAAAATGTGAGGGAAGATTATCCAGGTAATAATATAGTTCCTTTACGTCTTCTCCATGATTTCCTTGCGGATTCGACAATCCAAAAAGCCTTTCCTTCAAAATAGCATCCTTACCATTCCACAAAGCCACTGCAAAACATAATTGTTGATTTAAGTCGGAAATCCCGCCTAATCCATCTTCGCCCCACCGATAAACCCGGCTCCTGGCGTCATCGTGTGGAAAATAATTCCATGCGTCACCATTTTTGCTGTAATCCTCTCGAACGGTTCCCCATTGCCGCTCTGTAAGATAAGGCCCCCAGTTTTCCAACGGAATTTCCTTTTTTGCATTTTGCTGTAATCTTTTTATTTCCGCGTTATCAGTATTTAACATAGCTTAATTTAGAATTGTCATTATTGCCGGTTTACTGCAATTTCAATTATCCATTGGTAGAAAAGCCGGGGTACAATGTCATGCCACCATCCACAAAAACAGTAGTTCCTACGAGGTAATCGGAATCATCGCTGGCAAGCCAAACGGCCACTTTTCCTATATCTTCCGGAAGCCCGATCCGCCCATATGGGATCAGCGTTAATAATCTTTTCAGCGATTCTTCAGTATCCCATGCCGGTTTGTTTATCGGTGTTTTTATTGCGCCGGGTGCGATGGAATTTATCCGGATCTTTTTTGGAGCCATCTCCTGTGCCATACTTTGCATCAACATATCAATGCCTCCTTTGCTTGATGCATAATTCACATGGCCAGCCCACGGAATAACCTGGTGCACGCTGCTCATGCAGATAATTTTGCCGGCAGAACAACTTCTTTCAGCAACAATACCGCGCTTTAAAAATTCCTTTACTGCTTCGCGCGCGCATAAAAACTGCCCCGTAAGATTCACATTAATAACCAATTGCCAGTCATGAAGGCTCATGCTTTCCAAAGGCGAATCTTTCTGAATTCCTGCGTTATTTACCAGGATGTCTATTGTACCAAATTTGTCAAACATTTGCTGAAACATCGACTGTACTTCGCTTTCATTACTTACATCCGCTTTGATCGCAATTGCTTTTGACCCATTATCCTGAATTTTCTTTACAACAGCATCGGCATTCTCCGGATTGGTCACATAATTTACCACCACATTTGCTCCTTCATTTCCCAAGGCGATGGCTACTGCTTCACCTATTCCGCTATTGGCACCGGTTACCAATGCACTCTGTCCTTTTAATTTCTGATTTGTATTCATTTTAAAAAAATTTATTATAAAAGGTGCAAGAAATATGCTAAAAGTAAGTTATCTCCTTTTTCAGAAACAAATAAAAGCAGCTCCGGCTTTATTACAGAAACTCTCGAAAAATGTTTTTCTTCTTCCGGAATTTCTTTCTTTCAGGGTTTTGCATTAGCTTAACGGAATCATTTTACAAAAAAACCCAACTATGAAAAAATTTTTACCCTTCCTGTTTTTAGCTTTCTCATTTGACGGTTTTGCCCAGGTAAATTTTTCCATGCCACCGGAGGCAAATACTTTTTACAACAAAGCGATGCTGAAGATAAAGCCTGTTTTAAAAAACATGATCGTCAAAAATGCGCAAAATTTAAAAGGCCGACGGGTAAATACGGATAGCCTTTTTACGCAAATGGAGAAAGAACCGGTTTTAAAAAACAGCAGTAAAGAAATTCTGCAGGCGGTTACTGTTTTAATAATGATACAGATCTCTAAAAATGCAGATGCGGATTTAAAAAACCTTGTCGTTAATATGGGCAAGAATAAAGTAGCAAATGAAACAGCGGAAAATCCGGAAAATCAGGTAGCCAGTATTTTGGCGAATAAAAGCGAGATCGCTGAAAGTGTTTCGATTGCAATGAAAACAATTTCACCCGACCAGGAAGTTTTGCTTGGTAATCTAAAGTAAAACACATAATAAAGGTGACAAGAATGAGGCAATAAATACACAGAGGTTTTTTTATGTAAACAATTGATACTCATTTTACAAATGCTTCTACATTATACATTTTTTTAAAACTCCTTTAGGGAAATGGAGGAAATAGTTTTATACTTTTGCAGTTATGGTCAAAAATGCATCCTTTAAATTCCTCGTTTCAATTTTTTTGCTGGTTTTATTTTCGTTAAATGCCAAAAGCCAGACAGACAGTAGTTTTCAGCATCCGAAAGATTCAAAAGATACCATCTATATGAAGCCTGAGGACACGATCTTTTTAAAACCCGTGGACACCGTTCTGAGGATAAAAAATTTTAGTCCTTATTTTACACTTCATGTAGATTCTACCCTTGACTATCATTTTGAGATCAATAAAAACCCGGAGGATTATTATTGGTATTTGAAAAATTCTCCCGTAGGATTGAAGATCGATAAGGATAATGGCATCCTCCATTTTAAGGCTGACAAATCCTATTTTCTGTCGGGCAAATTGAAATATGACAATGAATATAAAGTAAAGCTGGGCGTACAAAACCTCAATCAGCCGGAAGACAAAGTGGACACAACTTTTACCTTACTATTTTACAATACAGACATCGTTCCGTCGAAAATAAAACCAACCGTAACAAATAACCTGGTAATGGACGAGGGCGACACACTTAGTTTCAAATTACAATGTGACGTAGGAAGTTTTCCGCTGGAATCGATTACTTTTTTCTGTAATTACCCGATCCGCTCGGCTACTCCAATTGCACATTGCGGTGATATTTTTACATGGGTAGCGCCTTATGATTTTATAAAAGATGATGAAACTGTAAAGCAAAAATCTTTGATCTTAAGTTTTGTTGGCGTTGATAAATTTTTTAACCGCGACACCGCAGTGGTCACCGTTAAGGTGAATCAAACCGTGAACTATCCTCAAAGACTATTGGAATATAATAAAATCACCAGTACCATTCAAAATTACATCATCACTTTAAAGAGCACGTTCCGCGATCTGGATAAAAAGATAAAAAGCACGAAAAATACGCGCACTACTTTTGATCTTACTTCCGCTGCGACCTCGCTCGGAGGAACGGTTTTTTCATCAATGTCGGATAACGATCTTCAAACTACCGGTAAGATCCTGCCCAGTGTCGGTGTGGCTTTGGTGCCGGTAAAAGAAGCGGTAGCGCCGAACAAGAACGATGAAAAAAACTCAGCGTCTCTCGTGCGAAATGACATCAAACGGCTGCAATATCTGCTTACAGACAACAGTTTGATCGGAGATAAAGATCCGGATATTGTGAAAAAGATCAGCAAAATGAAAGATGAATTACAGCAGGTACAACTTCAACTAATTGACGTGCCGCTCGTGGATGAAAATGTGAACCCGAAAGAGTTGGATGAATATTTTAATAATCCAAAAGTGAACAAGAAATACCGGCTGATGAAAAAATAATTCCGGAAAATATTGGAGGATCACTTTTCAGCAAACGAAGAAATAAGGCTTAATTCTTATTTCCAAAGGATCAGGGAACCGGATCGTGGCCATGCCCTCCCCATGGATTACAACGCGCAATTCTTTTGGCCGTAAGCCACAAACCTTTGACCGGACCGTATTTTTTTAGCGCTTCAATTCCGTATTGTGAACAGGTAGGTGTATATCTGCAAGAAGGTCCCATCCAGGGCGATATGATCAACTGATACACTTTTATCAATGCAATAAAAGGAAAGGATAATATTTGTTTTAAGGATCCCATTTAGAACGGTAAAGTTAATTCTTATTGAAGTTTTTTTAATGCTAAAATGTACAAGGTAAATTTCGGGAGCAGGCGGCAACGCTGCGATCTAAAGCGTTATGTCGGATAGTCGTTTAGCGAGAAGAAAGCGTCCCGACTGCCGGAAATCGTTCACAATGTGTTCAAGAATCATTCGGCCGCGGGAAGAAAGCGTGCCGACGGGAAAAATTAAGATTAAATAGGCCTTTCCCTGGAAATATCTGCTATTAACACGGCCGCCATCGCCAGAGCCGCGTCTTTCAGCATGTTGGTAACATAAAGCATTTTTATGTGAACATTGGCAGACCTTACGATTCCAGGAACATCTACTGAAAACACAATAATTAAAAGTAATAAGGCCAAAAGATAACCGGCGATTTTTGCATAACGGTCAATAATAAATGCCACTGCGGCCAATAAAAATCCCGCTCCTGATATATAAACCATCACTTTTGAAACGGGCAAAAATGAAGGAACATTTACTGCCATCGCTTTGGCGTGCAAAATATTATTAGCGCCAAAAAAAGCAATAATTACAGCAAAAATGATTATCGCCAGACGGGTAGAAACAAGAGCTTTCATGATCGTTTTTATTAAATAATTTGAAACGCCTGCTCCACGGATACAGGCGACGCTGCCAGCAGGAAACGATTTTATAAGCACCGTGGTATTCAGTAGGCGGTACTTTCAACGAATTCTGATAGCAACAAAGTGAAGTTATTTTGTTTTCTGCATCGAAAGAAATTTTGTTTGTGAAACGCGCATAAATTCATCACTTTCTGTTGAAAGTGTTCCTTTTTTCGCTATCTAAATTTTTAAGTCTGATTTTCCTTCTTCAACAGTTAGCTTTCAATAAATCGATTCGCCTATTTCGCAATCATTTGCAGGCAGACGGGCCGTGGAACCGTAATTTCATGATCTGTTTTAATTAATAAACCGGTTTCTTTATCTCTTTTGAAAATAACAATATTCCTCGAATCCTGGTTTGCAGCAAGTAAATAATTACCGGTCGGATCGATGATAAAGTTTCGTGGCCCTTTTCCAAAAGTTGATTGGGAACCTTTTACGGTTAGTTTACCCGAAACCGGATCAATTGAAAAAATAGCAATCGAATTCAGATCGCCGCGGGTAGAGGCATAGAGAAACCTGCCATCAGGAGAAATGCAAATTTCCGCTCCATCTTTTTTGCCAACAAATCCGTCCGGAAAAGCAGGAATGTCCTGTATCCGGGATAATTTTCCATTGTTGTAACTGTAGGCTGTAACCGTGCCGCCCATTTCGTGCAGCAGATAAACATATTTTTTATCGCCAGAAAAAACAAGATGCCGTGGGCCGCTTCCTTTTTCAGATTTTGTAAACGCCGCTGATGAAAGAATAAGAGGTTGTTTAATAGCGTGATCAAACCGATAAGTCACCACTTCATCCAATCCGAGATCAGGAGTTAACAAAAATCTTTCATCAGGAGAAAAAACCGTTTCATGAACATGAGGTCTAGCATATTCACCCGCATTTTTATAAACAGAATCATAAATGATCTGCGAGTAAGGAGCCACCGTGCCATTTTTATTTATGGGAAATACGGTCGCAGTTCCGCTTGTATAATTGGCTACTGCCAGCCATTTATTATCGCCAGTGGTAGAAATATAACAAGGATCATCGCCTCCGGAGGCAGTGGTATTTAAGAACTGAAGTGTGCCCTTCTTTTTATCGAAAGAATAAGCAGTTACTCTTCCTGGATTTAAACCATTCGTTTCGTTTACCGCATACACGTATTTTTGATTTTTAGAAATGGTAAGATAAGAAGGATTTGTTACGCTGTCTGTATTGCTTACCCATGTTGCTTCGCCGGTTTGAGAATCAAAATTGTAAATATAAATGCCTTTGCTGTCGGTATTTGTGTAGGTTCCGACAAATAAATAGTACTTCTGTGCGGAACACGAAAGCAGCAAAAAAAGTAAAGAACACACCATTGAAATTTTAAGAGGGGTAGTTTTTTTATTCATTTTCCATGCAATATTTAAGTTGTAAATTCTTTTTGATTCTTAATTCTTCATTTTTGATTCAACATTCGAGGATGCGTCATTTACCTCTTTACCTGAAAATCCGGGAACGAAATATTTGTTTGCTCTGAAACAATTACTTCTTTCACTTTTGCTCTTTCTGGTCCCTTTTTGCACCATTCAATAAAATCTTTTACGTCGTTTTCTTCTCCGGTGACCAACGCTTCGACTTTT
>JAICYZ010000365.1 GCA_025933935.1 Chitinophagaceae bacterium | reverse complement strand
TGTATTGGATCAAAAAGAAGTAGCCATCACAGGCGACGGAATTATTGATGGAAGAGGAAAGCCTTTCTGGGATAAATATTGGGCCATGCGTAAAGTGTATGATCCTAAAGGGATCCGCTGGGCTGCGGATTACGATTGTCGCAGGCCAAGGCTTTTATTGATTTCCGGATCTGAAAATATTACTTTAAAAGGCCTTCATCTTCAGCGTTCCGGTTTTTGGACAGTTCATGTTTTATATTCCAAACACATCACTGTTGATGGGATTACAATTCAGAATAACATCGGAGGACATGGCCCCAGTACTGACGGAATTGACATTGATTCTTCTACTTACATTTTAGTAGAGAATTGTGATATTGATTGTAATGATGATGATTTTTGTTTAAAAGCAGGTCGCGATGCAGACGGCTTAAGGGTAAATCGGCCAACCGAGTACGTGGTGATTCGTCATTGCATTGCGCGCAAGGGCGGCGGGCTTTGTACGTTTGGCAGCGAAACTTCCGGTGGAATCCGGCATGTGCTGGTTGAAAATTCTACAGCTATTGGAACTTCAAACGGAGTAAATTTTAAATCTGCATTTACACGAGGTGGAACTGTTGAAGATATTCATATAGAGAACTTAAAAATGGAAAACGTGAACACTGCGATAAATCTGAATGTGAATTGGAATCCTAGGTACAGTTATACCACCCTGCCTCAAGGATATAACTATGATTCTATTCCTGCTTACTGGAAAGTGATGTTGCAAAAAGTGCCGCCGTCAAAAGGAACACCCACCATACAAAATGTATACATCAGTAATATTACAGGAACCGATTGTAAGACCGCAATTAATGCGGTTGGTATGAGCACTTCTCCTTTGAAAAACTTTGAATTGAAGAATATCAAAATCAGTGCAAATAGTGCCGGTAAAATTGAACATGCAAAGGACTGGCGTGTTGATAATGTGAGCATCAATGCAAAAGATAACAGCAAAGTGGATATAGAAGATGCAATGAATGTAAAACTGTAAATTTCAATAAAACTGAAAGCAGGAAAGCAAAGGATGGTTGAAGAAAATCTTTCGATTAGATTTGAAACACGCAAACAAATTGAGACGTATTTTTCATTACCGTCGTTTTCTCAATACTTATTTTCATTTTAAAACTGAACCTGATCCTTGTATAATGATGGTATTGACAACATATTTTAAAGAATTGATGCGTCCTTTTCGAAGAGGCATTTTATTCTTTTTGATTTTAATCGCTTCTCATGTTTCTTCTGATGCACAAAGGATTACCCGTCTTTTTGATAAAGATTGGCATTTTCTTAAAGGAGATTCCAAAACAGCAGAGCAAATAAACTACAATGATGAAAACTGGCGAAGATTAGATTTACCACAAGACTGGAGTATCGAAGGACCTTATGATGAAAGTAACCCAACTGGTAGAGGCGGAGGCTACTTACCGGCTGGCGTTGGCTGGTACCGCAAAAATTTCCAATTCGAAAATAGCTATTCAAACAAAAAAGTTTTCATTCAGTTCGACGGTATCATGGCAAACAGCGATGTATGGATCAATGGTGTTCATTTGGGTCACCGTCCTTATGGTTATGTAAGTTTCTGCTATGTTTTAACCGGTCACCTGAATTTTGGTAAAAACGCAAATAATATTATTGCAGTCAGAGTCGATAATTCCATTCAGCCTGCTTCACGTTTTTATACAGGCGCCGGAATTTATCGTCATGTTCACCTGGTTGCCACATCGTCGGTTCATATTGATCATTGGGGAGTTTTTATTACCACTCCAAAAGTAAGTACACAAAAAGCAACGGTAAACGTGCAGACAAAAGTTGATAATGAAAGTAAAGCGGATGGACGCTACATGATCAAAGCGATTTTGTTAGACCCTGCCGGCAAGAAAATACAGGAATCTGCATCAGATCAAAATATCGCGGCGGGAAAAAATGTTCAAATTGATCTGAGTCTTGAAATCCAAAATCCACATTTATGGAATGTCAGTCAATTTAATAAATTGTATAAAGCAGTGGTTTCTGTCAGTTTTAATAAAACGCTATTAGATGATGACACGATTCCTTTTGGTATTCGCACAGAAAGATTTGATGCCGCCACCGGCTTTTCGTTGAACAATAAGAATGTGAAAATTAAAGGAGTTTGTTTGCATCATGATGGTGGCGCAGTAGGTGCAGCTGTTCCTTTAGGAATTTGGAGGCGCCGGTTGCAATTGCTAAAAAAGGTTGGAGTAAACGCCATCCGCACCTCTCATAATCCTGTTGCTCCTGAATTCCTGGATTTATGCGATGAAATGGGATTTTTGGTAATGGATGAAGCATTTGACACCTGGACAGCTGCTAAAAAGCACGGCGAAAAAGGCTACAATCTTTATTTTAAAGATTGGTGGAAAAAAGATTTAAGCGATATGGTGATGCGCGACCGCAATCATCCCGCAATTATTATTTACAGCGTTGGTAATGAAATTCATGATAATCTGAATGATGCAGAAGGATTTAAAAAGTATAAAGATCTCCAGGATTTGGTACACAGCCTCGATTCAACAAGGCCGGTGACAATGGCGCTTTTCAGGCCGGCAAGTTCTCATGTTTATACAAATGGATTTGCACAAATGATGGATGTTGTCGGACAAAATTACCGGGAGAATGAATTAGTCGCTGCACATAAAACCCATCCGGATTGGAAAGTGATTGGTACAGAAAACGGTCATAGTTTATCAGCCTGGCTGGCATTAAGAGACAATCCTTTTATGGCTGGTCAATTTTTATGGACCGGGTTCGATTACCTCGGTGAAGCTGACTGGCCGGCCACAACAAATAGCCAGGGATTATTTGACCGCACAGGCCGCTGGAAGCCGTTAGGTTTTCAACGACAAAGCTGGTGGAGTGATAAACCGGTTGTTCATATTGTAAGAAATTCTGCTGATACAAGTGGCGAAAAGTGGGTTGCTGATTGGACACCAGCTGATCTCGTAAACTATGAGAATGCAACCGTCCAGGTTTACAGCAATTGTAGTGAAGTTGAACTTTTCTTAAATGGAAGATCATTTGGAAGCAAGCCAAAGCCATCAGACGATTCCCCACGTGAATGGAATATCCCATTTAATAAAGGAACCATAAAAGCAGTAGGAAAAAATGACGGAAAAGAAGTTGCAACAGATGAACTGAAGACTGCCAACACTCCTGAGAAAATTTCACTAACTACAGACGAATCGTCTTTGACTAATAACTGGAACGAT
>JAICYZ010000029.1 GCA_025933935.1 Chitinophagaceae bacterium | reverse complement strand
TTTGCCAAAGGAGCTTTGATCTATATTCCAGATTTTTAATAATGGTTCATTGGCTACTTCAAGCGTCATGTTTTCTCCTTTCAAAATCAGGATCGGATCTGGCGCTTGCTCTACAATATTCCGAAAACGCTGTTCACTTTCCCTTATTTTTTTATTCAATTCTGCCTGGGGCGTTACTTCTGTAGCTATAACGGCAACTCCTTTAATATTCCCATTTTGATCTCTCTGAGGCTGGTAAACAAAAGTGTAGTAAGACAATTCGCTTTTCCCATGCCTAACAATATGAACGGGAAGTTCATATCCATAATGGGGTTCGCCGGTTTGATATACGTCGTGCAAAATATCTGCCAGTCCCTGCTCAATAATTTCAGGAATTACAGATAGCAGGGGTTTGCCAATAATATTTTTCCCTTTGCCAAGAGTTGCAAGCATGGAATCATTTGCCACCCTAACAATCAGATCTTCTCCTTCTAATATTAAAATCATAGAAGTAGAAGTATGGATCATATTGTGATACCTGAATTCGCTTTCTTCAATCTGGCGCCGATTGTGTTGTTCATTGATCAGCAACTGCTGAATTTTTTGTTCCTGCTCTTTTATTGAAGTAATATCAATACAAACACCGGTTACACATTTTTCCCCGCCAATGCCTTCAATAAGTGTGACACTCATATTTACCCAAACAACAGAACCATCTTTACGTATGTATCGTTTTTCGACAATGTAATCTTTACCTTCTGATTCACACAAATGAAACAGTTGTAAATTGTTTTGTAAATCATCCGGATGAGTGATGTCTGCTAAAGTAAGTTGCAACAATTCTTCTTTTGAATAACCGGTAATTTCGCAGTAGCGTTCATTCACATCTACAAACTTTCCATTCCTGTTTGTTTGTGCGATACCGGCATTTACCTGGTTAAGAATGTTGCTTAAATGTTTTTCACTTTCTTCTATTTTCTTTCGGGTAGATACCTGTTCTGTAACATCTACGGCAAAAACCAGTATTCCATCAATTTCCCCGTCAACATTTCGTGAAGGCTGGTAAATAAAATTAAAAATTATTTCTTCCAGTTTGCCGTTTTCGCGTTCAAGTGTTAAAGCATGCTCATTCGCATAAAAAGAATTTCCGGTGCGATACACATCGTCCAGAATTTCATAAATTCCGCTTCCCTTCAATTCAGGTAATGCCTCACGTATTGGCTTTCCAATAATATTTCGATGTCCAATCAGATCCATGTACCTTTCATTGGCAAGTTCGTATACATGACGCGGCCCTCTAAGCACACAAATGATAGCTGGTGCCTCCATAAATAAATTGCGCACATTGCCTTCCAACTCATTGCGCAACTTTACAATTTTTATTTGCGCACGTACCCTTGCGAGCAATTCTTTAGAAGAAAAAGGCTTTACCAGGTAATCGTCTGCGCCAACATCATACCCTTCTATTTTAGCTTCTTCACCTGCACGGGCAGAAAGTAAAATAACCGGAATGTGTGCCGTTTGCCGGTTTTGTTTTATTTGTTTTAATAATTGAATACCATCCATTACCGGCATCATAATATCACTAAGCACCAGTTGCAGCGGGTTTGTAACGATTTTTTCCAGTGCCTCCTTCCCGTTTTTGGCAACTAATACATTGTAATTTTTTTCCAGTAGAGTTTTTAAATAATGGCGCATGTCCGCGTTGTCATCCACGATTAGGATTGATTCACGTTTTGAAACAAGTTGCGCCGCTGGTCTTCCATCTAATACAACAGGCTGTTGCCGAAAATGGTTATCGCCGCCATTTATCCGTTCAGTCAAGGTTTCGATTAATCCTTCGGCTTCCTGTGTATATAAATTTGAAATAGCTTCCTGCACTTCTTTGTTTACGCCGATTACTTGTTTTGAGGACAAATGTTCTTTACCGGTTGGGATCTTTACAGTGAATGTACTTCCCGCTTTATCTTTGGCAGTTGTGCTACTTACTTCAATGGTGCCTCCATGAAGCGTTACCAGTTCTTTAATGAGTGACAACCCAATGCCTGTGCCTTCATAGGTGCGGCCCGCAGATTCCTTTACCCGATGAAACCGTTCAAACATTCTTGGCAATTCAGATTCAGGAATGCCGACGCCGGTATCCGTGACCTGTAGAATTAGCCGGTTTTTTTCAGAAAACAGATTTAATGCGATGCTTCCTTGCAGTGTATATTTAAATGCGTTGGACAATAGATTAAAAACGATCTTTTCCCACATCGATTCATTTACATAAACGGGTTCACGGATCTCATCTATATTTATGTTGAATTTTAATCCTGCCTTTTCCATGATTGAACGGAAGTTGGCGGCAAGATTCTTTGTATATTCTCCGATGTCAACCAGCATAAAATGTGGCTGTTGGCGCCCACTTTCAAGACGGCTGAAATCCAGTAAGGTATTTACTAATTTTAATAACCTAAGGGCATTTCTGTGAATAGTTTCAATACTGCTGACATACTCACCCTTTATTTCTGTGGACGATTGCCGCATTAATTCTTCCAGTGGCCCCAATATGAGTGTGAGCGGCGTTCGAAACTCATGACTGATGTTGTTGAAAAAAACCGTTTTTGCTTTATCAATTTCTGCGAGCACTTCTCCTTTTTTACGTTCTTCTTCTATTACATGCATGTTGTTCATCTCCAGCAATACCTGGTCGGTAAGTAACCGGATAAAGGACTGATAAACTGAATCATATTTGCGGTAAGGATTGAGACCTATAGTAAGTATCGCGTTAGGGCAACTATTATTGGAAATGCAAAGCGGGATATGCAGGATTTGTTCAGGCACTTTATCCCAAAAACCTTTTGGTGCATTGGGTCTTCTCCCTTTATTTAGGGAAATTACATTTGTATTCGTTTTAATTGCTTTGCAAATATTGGCCGTTTCTGCAGTTGGCTCATTAATATTTACTACATGAGGAAAGTATTTATACTCCTCTTTGTTTCCAGCCCAGGCTACCTGTTTTGCTTCATTTCCATTTATTTCATAGAATAAAGCGAAGGGAAAATCTTTTTTATTTTCCGCTAATACTTTCGCAGTTTTTTCATAGATCTCTGAAAGATTTTTCTCATAATAAGAAATTTTTCCAAGACTTCGCAGCGTTTCCAGTGCTCTTTCATTTATTACACGCGACGTGTCGTCTGTATTCGCACAAAATACTCCTGATGTAACGCCGTTGTCACCCGGAATTGGTGTGTAAGAAAAAGTGTAATAAGTTTCTTCAGGATAGCCGTTGCGCTCCATGATGAGCAATTGTGATTCTACGTACGTTCCCTGGTCATGTTGCATAACCTTTTCGAGCATCGGTTCAATATCAGTCCAAATATCTTTCCACACTTCAGAAACCGGCTGACCCAATGCTCCCGGATGTTTGCCGCCAACAATTGATTTGTAAGGATCGTTGTATAATTTGATCAGTTCCTTTCCCCAACCAATCCAGATCGGCTGACTGGATGAAAGCATGATGCGCACACAGGTTTTCAGGCTTTGCTCCCAGCCTTCCGGATTACCCAGCGAAGTCTGCGCCCAGTCAAATTCGCGTATGCGTTCACCCATCTCGCCTCCTCCCAATAGAAAAATTGGAACTTTACTTTTTGAAACAGCACTCATCATTCAGGGGATTAAAATTGTCGAACACAAATATAAAGAATGTAAGAAATAAAAGTGCTTTAAATTGTTAAGCAGCAAGTTGCAAGTGGGCTATTTTGCGTTTATGAGTACATCATTTTTTCGTTATAAACTCTTCACCGGAAAACGATCAATGCTTTAAGTTGAGATTTTTATCTGAATACAAATTCGAGTTATTTGTTTGTTTGTCGGGAACCGAAAAGCAAGATGTCAGTGAATAGGATAAAAAAAACCGTCTCAATTTTTTATTTTGAGACGGCGCCTTTAGTGACCGCGTCAGGATTCAAACCTGAAACCTTCTGATCCGTAGTCAGATGCTCTATTCAATTGAGCTACGCAGCCGAAGAGGCGCAAAAATAATAAATTATTTCTTCAGGCCAATTTCTTCTTCATCAAATAAAAAATAAGCCGGGAACTTTATTAGATTTTTCACTTTTAGATAAAATAAAGGCTGCTTCTTTTACGTTTAACATAGAATGGAAGAAAGTGTGTTTTTTCATAAAACATTTTCTTCTAATAAATCCAAATTCAATTATCAAAAAATGAAATTTCCGAAATATTTTATTGTCATCATTTCCATTATTGTTCTTGCCTTCTCGGCGCTCTTTTATTTCATTAATCAAAATCATAAAATAACAACTGCCAACTCTCTGGAGATCAATCAATCACGTAAAATAGTACGTAAGATTGATGCTGCGTTTTATACCATAAGTGAACTTGAACGCAACACCCAGAAATATGCGATCACCGGCGACAAGGTCATCGAAAAAAACGCAGAAGATGAAATCGCTGAGCTCTATAAAATAATTGAGGAACTAAATGAATCAGCCAGTTTAAACCCCGAAGGTTTTGCTTTTTTGCCTTTGCTCGTCAAAAAGGTAGACAGCCAGCAATATGTCCGTAAAAACAAATTGACCGCAAAAGAGATCAGCTCATTTCTGATCAATGACCTGGATGAAAAAAATTCATTGCGTTTTTATGAATCGGTAAACGAAACAAAAAAGACGTATGTAACCAAGATCAATGAGCTACTTGCCGAAAGCCAGGCCATTGATGCCAGGAACTTTAAATCTTCTATCCTTGTTTGCCTTGTTTCAATTTTATTGATCATTATAACCCTCTTACAGGAAACGCGGAATAAACGGTTAAGAAAACTTGCCGAAAATGATACGCATCAGATTGAAATCAAATATAAAAATTTGGTGGAAAATTCAGGTGTTGGCTTACTTACCACTGATTTGAATGGATGTATCACTTATGTAAATAAAAGAATTACGACGTTTACTGGGTTTGAACCTTCGGAAATGATCGGGCGACATTTTTCGTCCGTTGTTGATCGTGAATGGGTTCAAAGCATCAGCGACAAATTAAAAAAGCAATTTCAATTAAGGCAGGAAGAATCAAACATCACTTATCCGTTGAATGTGAAATCGGGAAACAGAATTTGGGTAGAGCAATCAAGTGTTATATTAATGGAAAACGGGGAACCACAAGGATTTCAATGCATTGTAAAAGATATAACGGAGAAAAGAAGAATAGAGTCTGAACTGAAAAAAATCGAAGCCGAGCGGGAAGAACACCAGTTCAGGCTACAATCAATTCTCGATAACACGCCGCTGATGATTTTTATTAAGGATTTGAATGGACGCTATTTGCTCGCAAATAAAAGTTATAAGGACGCTTTTAATTTTACATCCGAGCAGATCATTGGAAAAACGGATTTTGACCTGGTAGCTGAAGCTGATGCTCAACGCTATCGGGAAATTGATGAGTATGTCATCAGGGAACAAAAAAATGTGGAGGTGGAAGAAATGATTGAGCATGCAGGAGTAAGCAAAAATCTGCTGATTGTTAAATTTCCTTTATTTGATAAAAACAATACTATTTACGGCATAAGCGGGATTGCCAGCGATATTACGGAAAGATATCTCTACGGAATGCATCTCATAGAAGCAAAACGAAAAGCCGAAGTAGCTGAACAACTTCAGGAGCAATTTCTGGCGAATATGAGCCACGAGATCAGAACGCCGATGAATGGAATTATTGGAATGACCAATATTTTATTGAATACTCCGATGAGTAATGAGCAGAAAGATTTCGTACACATCATTAAAAAGTCTTCAGATAGCTTGATGATTTTGATCAACGATATTTTAGATCTTTCAAAAATCAAAGCGGGAAAACTGAGAATTGAAAAAATTGATTTCCGGTTACGAGAAACTCTCGAGCAAACGATCAGCACTTTTAGAGTTTTAATTAATGATAAAGGCCTCAAGCTTAGAGTTTCTGTGGATTTGAATATTCCGGATTCTCTGACCGGCGATCCACATCGGCTAAATCAAATTTTGAATAATCTTGTGAGCAATGCTGTGAAATTCACTGCGGCCGGCGAAATCAATTTGGAAGTTAAAGCTAATAATCAATCTGAAAAAGAAATTGAACTATCATTTTCTGTTTCAGATACAGGAATTGGTATTGCCAAAGAAAAGTTTGAATCGATCTTCGAATCTTTCTCACAGGCAGAAAGCGGAACTTCGAGAAAGTTTGGTGGAAGCGGACTTGGCTTGTCCATCACTAAAAAACTGATCGAAATGCAAAACGGTTCTATTGATGTGAAGAGTACTGCCGGCAAAGGAACTGAATTTAATTTTACGATTAAATATGCAATACCGGCACACGTCGTAGCCAAACAATATGATAATGTAAAGCAGGAAACACTTAACGAACGTGGGTTATCAGGCAAACGCGTTTTGGTTGTAGAAGACAATGAAGCCAATCAAAAAGTAATTTACCACATGCTGGATAAAGTGGGCATTGAAGCAGACCTGGCAGATAACGGAAAAGTAGCAGTAAAACTATTGGAAGACGGTTTTCAGTATGATCTTGTCATTATGGACTTGCAAATGCCGGAAATGGATGGTTTTGAAACAACAAGGTACATACGCCAAAAGCTGAAATTAAATATTCCTATTATTGCCATGACGGCAAGTGCATTGCGAAATGAAAAAATAAAATGCCTGGAACTTGGGATGAATGAGTACATGAACAAACCTTTCGTTCCTGCTGATCTTTTTCGCGAATTAAGAAGATTCTTATTAAAGAAAGAAGAAGTAACCGGAGAAAATAACCAACATTTTATTTATACCGAATCAAAAAAACTTTACAGCCTCAATCATCTCATCGAACTGGATGACCTGGATTGCCTGTGTGAAGTGTTGCAGATATTCCTGGAATCGACTCCAGTATTGATGAATGAAATAAAAGAGGCAATTGTTTCAAAAAATTGGGAGGAAACTTATAAAAGGTCACATAAACTAAAAAGCAGTATTGGCATTTTACAAATGGGAAAATTAATGTCGCTGATTTCCAAAATTGAATCTGACGCTAAAGAGAGAAAGAACCTGGAAGAAATACCAGTGAATTTTGAAAAAGCGCAAAAACTTCTTTTGCAGATAATTCCGATGATAAAAGATGAACTTGAAAATGCGTTGGAACTCGTTTTGAAAAATTAATCAATAAAAACAAAAATGAAAATTCGCGGTATTTGTTCGTTTACCGTTAGGGTTTGAAAAATAAATCAAAAAAAAGTTATGAAAATATTAATTGCAGATGATGAAATGATCATGTTGAAAATCATTGAATTAAGATTGAAAAAAGATGGTCATGAAGTAATCGTTACTTCTAATGGGCAGGAGGCGGTTGAACAAATTAAACTGCATGATCCTGACATGATCATTGCAGATATTATGATGCCGTTTACTTCAGGTTTGGAAATTGTGAGCCTGGTAAAAAAAGGAAGTCTTCATCGTAAAGTGCCGATCATTATACTTTCATCAATGGGACAGGAAAATGTTGTTCTGGAAGCTTTTAATCTGGGGGCCGATGATTATATTACCAAACCGTTTAGCCCGAATGAACTCTCAATGCGTGTAAAAAGACTGGCTCCGGCAGCCAAATTGCTGTCAAAAACAAATGAGAATTTTTCCTGAAAAATGACTAACATTTTGTTTTATAATTCCATCTTATGCTGACTATGCTGACTTCATTTGCAAGCACCATTAATGACGTTTTAAATTATTTGCTGCATCATTTTTTTACTCAGCAATTGCTGTTTGATACAATTATTTTTTTTATTTTTTTGATAGCAGTCAGCATCGCATTCATATTTCTTTATCTTTTTCGAAAAAAAAAACGGTGGCAACGTAAAGTGTATCTTCAAAAATCACTGAATAGTTTCATTGGTGAAATTGCCATTTGTGAATCGGAAGATGAATTAAATGAAATCTTTTCAAATCCTGGCTATCAAACGGTTTTACTGCAATTTCAACATACGGAATCTGATCGTGATTTATTGATTTCAGAATTAGCAGAAACATCGAAGAAATTCAGGGGATCAACGATGGAAAATATTCTGTGGCTCTTTGAAAAAATGGATCTGAGAAATCAATTATTAAAAAATCTGGAAAATAAAAAATGGCATAAAAAAGCAAAAGCCATTCAGCAACTCGCTTATCTCCAACAAAAAAACTGCATTGATATCATACTTCCTTTTACCAATCATGAAAATGAGCTGTTACGCGCAGAGGCGCAGATTGCTCTTGTAAAAATGACCGGTTTTGAAGGATTAGAATTTCTAAGTAAAGTGACTTACCCGGTTTCAGAATGGCAACAATTGAGATTAATTGAAGAGTTATCATCCACTACTTGCTCAAGCCTCGGCAACATTCATGAATGGTTGAAATCCGAAAATTTGTCGGTTGTAAACTTTGCTTTGCGCCTCGTTGAGATTTATCAGCAATATGATTTTTATGACGAAGTAAAAACGTGCCTTTCGCATTCTTCGATGACCGTTTGCAAAAATGCCGTGCTAACCATCAGCAATATTAGCAATGAAACAACCGCGGATCTTTTGGTAGCTCATTTTGCCGGATATGATGCTTTCATTCAAACAAAAATTTTGAAAATTCTGCAGTCGGATGGAACAGAGGCCCAGCTTCCTTTTTTGTTCTCTATTTTAAATCATCCGGATGATTCTTATAAACTGGAAGCTGCAAAAGCAATCTTAAAGATTAGTGATACCGGCATTGTGACAATTGAAGAATTGATTGACAGAAATGCATTTCCATGGAATGTGATCTTACCACAAATTAAAAATGTTGCATGAATATTACCGATGCAGTATTTCAATTTTTTTCCTCGGGGATCTTGATATATTCGGTTTCCCTGCTATTGTTTTATCTGCTGATCGTCGTCTACTCAATTGCTGAAATAAAATTGTATAGCCGCAAAAGCAGCTTTACTGATTATAATCTTCTCGCGTCTTCAGTATATGCGCCTTCAGTAAGTCTCCTCGCCCCGGCTTACAATGAAGCTGCCAATATCATCGAAAATGTTCGTTCATTGCTTGCCGTGCATTATAATAACATAGAATTAATTGTTATTAACGATGGCAGTAAAGATGATTCCTTACAAAAATTAATTGAGGCATATCAGCTGGTGAAAGTTCCTTTTTTGGTAAATGAAAAAATTAAGACAAAACCAATTCGCGGAATTTATAAAAGCCGTAATTCTTTATATCACAAATTAATTGTTGTAGATAAAGTGAACGGCGGCAAGGCAGACGCGCTGAATACCGGAATAAATGTCGCTTCCAATAAATATCTTGTATGTATCGACGTTGACTGCATTCTCGAACAGGACGCAATGCTGAAATTAATTAAGCCATTTTTAGAAGAAACAAATAAACAGGTAATTGCTACCGGCGGCGTAATTCGTATCGCCAATTCGTGCGAAGTAGTAAATGGAAAGCTGGTAAAAGTTCATTTACCAAAACAACTTTTGCCCCGCATGCAAACTCTCGAATACATCCGGGCATTTTTGCTTGGCAGAATGGCATGGAGCCGCATGAATGGCTTATTAATTATTTCCGGTGCTTTCGGAGCGTTCGACCGGGAAATTGCGATAAAAGCAGGAGGTTATAATCATGCAACTGTAGGTGAAGACATGGAACTGATCGTGCGCATGAGGCGTTACATGCACGAAAATAAAATTCCTTATAAAGTTTCTTTCATTCCCGATCCGCTTTGCTGGACAGAAGCTCCGGCTTCTTATAAGATCCTCGGAAGACAACGCAACCGATGGACGCGGGGGACCATAGAAACATTGCAAATTCATAAAAAAATGTTCTTCAACCGACGCTTTGGCATTTTGGGAATATTGAGCTATCCGTATTGGTTTTTTTATGAATTATTGGCGCCGTTGATTGAGTTTTCAGGTTTCGTGGGTTTAACAATTTTTGCAATGGCAGGTTATATTTCGTGGCCTTTCTTTCTTTTGCTTCTGGCATTCATCCTATCCTTTGGTTTTTTATATTCGGTATTTGCCATCTTAATTGAAGTGCTCACATTTAATCAATATAAAAGACGTACTGATATTTTCAAACTCATCCTGATCGCATTTGCAGAGCCGCTATTTTTCCACCCTTTTGTAGTGTGGTCGGCTGTCAGAGGCAATTTGGATTTTATAAGAAAAAAGAAATCGTGGGGTGAAATGACCCGGCAGGGTTTTAACAGTAAAAAGAAGTAACACAACAACATTATGAAAAACTTAAAATGCTTTATAAAGAAACTTTTAAGCAATTTTCTGCCTGCATTACAATCGTATTGTGCGCTATCAGCATTATTTCTTTTGTTACTGTTCTTAACAGGCAGTTATGAAATAATTGCCGCCGTTTTCTCAAAAGTTCAAAAGTTACCTTTTTTGCCTGTAGCGGGTTCCGTTTTGCTGAATTACCTTTTTTATTGGTTAAGAACTTTTATCATTCTTTTAAGTCCTTACCTATTGATTTATGTTTTTTCGAAAAAATCGGCGTCAATTTTTTTTATTTTTTCTGCCACGGTTCTTCTCCTTTTGCAGCTTGCTTTAATTCAATATTTTAATAAATCAATGGTTCCTTTGGGTGCAGATTTATTTGCTTACTCAATCGCCGATATTAAACAAACACTTGGCGCTTCAGGAGGTGTGAGCATTTTGCAAATTGTTGCCTTTATTTGTTTAATTGCTTTTTCCTTACTGGTATTTATTTACATTTCAAAAAGAATTCGCATCCATCGACATATTGCTTATATAATAACCACTTTTTCCATTTTTGTTTTAATAACCGGATTTTCTTTTCCAAATTTGAGCTCGTTGAAAACAGAATATGCAAGGACGTTTGTACTAAACAAGTCCGATTTTTTTATCTCACAATCTTATCATTATTTTTTCCCTGAAAAGATTGAAACAGATATTTATTCCGACAGTTATTCGGGTGATTTTGGAAACAATATGGCGCAAATAAAAGATTTTATTTACGCAGATGAAGCAAAATTTCCATTTCTTCATAAGGATCAAACACCGGATGTTTTATCTCCCTTTTTTAATAAAAGCAATGAGAAACCGAACATCGTAATTATCCTGGTAGAAGGGCTTGGGCGAGCATTTACAAATGAAGGCGCAGCGCTGGGAAATTTCACGCCATTTATTGATTCGCTTTCAAAAGAAAGTTTGTATTGGAATAATTTTTTAAGTTCTGCAGGCCGAAGTTTTGGCGTCTTGCCTTCGGTGTTAGGATCTTTGCCTTTTGCAAAAAACGGGTTTAATGAATTGGGAGAAAATATGCCAAAACATCTTTCACTCATCAGCATTGCACGTCATAATGGATATAAAACCGCTTTCTTTTATGGAGGAGATTCACGGTTCGATAACATGAATCTTTTCATGAAAAAAAATGGCGCCGATCATATTTATGATGAATTTACTTTTCCCGATGGCTTTACAAAACTTCCGGCACAAAACGGTTTCACCTGGGGCTATGGTGATGCAGAATTATTCAGAAGATATTTACAACTACAGCTGGAAAATGATAATAATCCGGAATTAAATGTGCTTTTTACAGTTGCTACCCATAGCCCGTTCTTACTAAATAACCAGGAAAAATACAACCAGTTATTTGAAGAAAGAATGGATCAGCTAAAATTTTCTGCCGATAAAAAAAATGCGTACCGGCTGTATAGACCACAATATGCAAGCATTTTATATTTAGATGAAGCAGTAAGAAATTTTATAAATATTTATAAGCAACGAAGCGATTTTCAGAAAACGATTTTTATAATAACAGGCGATCACAGGATGCCTGAAATTCCGATGCTCACAAAAATTGACCGGTATCATGTTCCTTTGCTCATTTATTCTCCTTTGCTAAAACGCACCGCCTCTTTTTCTTCCATTTCATCGCATTTTGATATTACACCAAGTCTGATTGCATTTCTAAACAATAACTATGCATTTGAAAAGCCGACTCTTGAAAGCTGGATTGGAAGCGGATTAGACACCACACGCGCTTTTTCGAACGAACATCAATATCCTTTGATGCAAACAAAAAATGATGTAATAGACTTCATCCACGGTTTATCTCATCTCAACGGGAATACAACTTATTCTGTTACGCCAGGTATGGATGAAAATTCGACAAATGATAAAGTAACCACGGAGCAGGTAACAGATGCATTCAATCGCTTTAAGGTAAGAAATGAAAAGCTGATTCAAGGCGGCGGATTAATTCCTGATTCTATTTATCAGAAATATTTTTTCCATTAGTTTTTTGAAAGCGAATGATAATAATCAGCAGTGATTCCGGTCATCAAAGGCCGGTAAAAATTCCAGAAAAAATTACGCCTGTTGTTAACATCATCTGAATGATAAAACAAGGAATTCATAACGCCGATTCCTTTAAAATATGAACTGTTAACTGAAATTGGATTATCACAAAAGTTTCCTGAAAAATAATAAAACCGGTAATCAGGTTTTTCATGTATGAGTATTGCGGGAAAGCGTTCAGGCAAATCAGCATTCTTCAATATTTGTTTGCCTGCTGCATTCGTATTTAGCTGAAATTCTGCAATTGGCTGATTTATCGAAGGATCATATTGCATTACATCAAACCAAAAAGGATAAGCAGTTTGTGCAGGCAAGTGATATTTTTTTTGGACAGATTTATTTACTAAAATTAATGGCAGCGCCGAGGATAAATAATTTCCTTCTTCTAAAATAACTACTTTGCTCTCGGTATTTACAAATACAATTCCTGCACTGTGAAAAGGCCATTTTCCATTGTTGTCTTTTCTATATCCATTTATAATCCACGCCGGTAATTCTTTATTTTTCAGTGTATCAAGAGAAGGAAAATAACAACCTGTCCAGCCACTCGATTTCACTCCAAAAAGGCTTTCAAAATCTGAACGGTTTTTGTCAGAAGTTGGAGAACCAATCGTATTGAATTCAGAAATCGTCAATTTATGTTTGGCTTTCATTTTCTGCAACAGCAGAATATCCTGTTCACTCATGCCTCCATAAATCATTCCGTCCGCATTTTCTTTTTTATACCATTCCTTTTTATAAACCCCATAAGTGTCTGTAAAATAAACCATGTCTGCATCGTTGCTCAGTTTTTCCAGCATTTCCGCAGAAAATCTTTCCAATCCTTTTAAACGAAATTTTTCATCTTTCAAAGGAAAAAACCCAAAATAATCGTTGTCATTCTTATAGAGTGCAGTGTTTGTTTTTGAAAAACGCTGGTTATTCAAAACCCATGTAAACGAAGCATGTTGCAAGCCGTCCGGCAATTCAGTTTTATCAACAATTACCGCTACCATCTTCTTTTTTGGCGTGAGCAACCAGCCTAACCACATCCATAATGGCAGGAACACAACTGCAACTAAAACCGTTACAATGATTCTTTTTTTTATCATCTTTAAAACCTCCTTTGATAGCCTACACTAAACAAATATTCGTTCCCGGTGATTTTTGGCAAATATTCGTCTTGAATCAGCGAGAAACTGAATAAAATACTATTGAATTTTTTAAATGTACTCCGATAATCCGCTGAAATGCGATCAGATTTCAATTTATACATATTCGCGAGCTGAATGTTGTTAGCTGTTTCATCAGGTGAAATTCCGGTGCTCAAAGCAAGACCAAAATAATTTGTTTCTTTGAAATAATATCGCGAGCTGAGACTGTATGAATTGGAAACAGATTCTTTAGCTGGTGTAATATAAGTGCGGAAATTAAACCAATAATTTTTAAAATATTTTCCTACAGATCCGGTATAAATCCAGGTAGCATCCCTAAAATAAAGATAGCGGAAACCAGCTTCTGCTTCAAAACTTTTCGGAAGATTGGCGTACAGTGAAAATCCAGCACGGTATTGGGGGAACACACCGCTTTTATCAGAAATTCCGACGTTTACATAACTGTAAAACGTTTTTGAAATATGCGGATATGCGTCTGTCTCAAATTGGAGCGCGTTTGTTTTGAACCGGTTTGCATAATTGACACGTCCAATAAAAGATCCTGCTTTTGTACTCCTTGAATAATCAACGCTTACAATATGCCACGGATTATCAAACTGCTTATCGAAGCTTGCAAAATCATAACTAACACCTATTTTATTTTTTGCAAATTTATCTTTTACTTTTTCCAGAAGCGAACGGGCTTCTGCATCTTTAGGATCTATCTTCAACAAAATAGCTAAAGACGAGTTTGCTTCTGCGTATCTTTTCAATTCAATTAAACTCTTGCCCTTTTTTAGTAAAAGCACCTTTGATTGTGGATGAAAAGCCAATGCGTTTTCGCAGATCAGTAACGATCTTTCCGGCTGTTGATTCCAATAGGTAAGATCTGCAAAAGCTGACGCGGCATCTTCATTTTCAGGATGTTCCTTTAGCACTTTTTCAAAGCATTCGCTTGCGCTGTCCGGCTTGTTCCACCAGGTATAAACGCGGCCCAAAAAAATGCGGATGTCTGTATAATCCGGGCTGATCTCCAGCGCTTTTTTACTTAATGCTGTTGCCGAAGCATAATCTTTATTTTCAAACGCAGCTGTGCGCGCATGTTGAAAAAGTTCGTCGGAAGAAAGTTGCGTTTGAGCAAAAAGAACGTTGGAGAAAATTGAAGCGGTCAACAGTAAAACGATAAATAATGGCTTTTTATAACTCATGAAATGAATCAATTCAGTTTAAGAATGGGATATGAAATTTGGATTAGGTCCAGGTGAAATCATTTTAATTTTCATGCTTTTTATTAACGTAATAATACTTTTGCATATTGCAGCTAATTAATTAAAATGAAAATAATTTTCTGGTCGGTTGGAAAGGCACATGACAGCTATGTAAAAGAAGGAATTGAAATTTTTACGAAGCGCATTTCTCATTATTTTCCTGTCGAGTGGAAACTTTTCCCTACTGCAAAAAACGCTGAGAATCTTTCGCCGGAAGAAATAAAGAAAGCTGAAGGAATTTCTATTTTAAACGCTCTGCAGAATACCGATGTATTGGTTGCACTGGATGAAAACGGGAAGCAATGGAATTCCGTTGAACTGGGAAATTTTGTCCAGCAAAAAGCAAATGAAAGTTCGCGAAATCTCATTTTTTTAATCGGCGGTGCTTATGGAATTCATAGGGATGTCTTACTAAAATGCAATCATAAATGGAGTTTATCAAAACTTGTTTTTCCACACCAGTTGGTTCGACTAATTCTTGCCGAGCAAATTTATCGCGCTTGCTCAATTATCCGAAATGAAAAATATCATCATTCTTAGTTTTTGTGTAGGTTTGATGCTCTTAAAAAATAAAAATGTCTGTTACCCTTATCCTAATTATCATCACGGTACTGATTTCAATTTTTGCATTTAGCTCTCATAAAACGATGGATGACCTGATTTTTTATCCGAGCGCCATTACACAAAAAAATCAATATTACCGGTTCATCACCTATGGATTTATTCACGCAGATATTTCACATTTGTTTTTCAATATGTACGCTTTTTATTTGTTCGGTGGTGTATGCGAAAATTCTTTTATAAATATCTTCGGAAATTATGGAAAAACTTTTTATGTTTTGATGTATTTTCTTTCCCTGATCATATGTGTAATTCCGGATTTTTTGAAATACAAACACAATCCTGATTACAGAAGTCTCGGGGCGTCAGGAGCCGTATCAGCAGTGGTTTTTGCTTACATTTTATTCAATCCCATGCAGGGAATCGGATTGTTATTTATCCCGGTTTTTATTCCTGGTTTTTTATTCGGAATACTATTTTTAATTGTGTCTTATTTTTTAGGGAAAAAAGGCGGTTCACGCGTCAATCATTCAGCACACATTTGGGGAGCCATTTTCGGCGTAGTTTTCCTGGTTATTTTTAGCCAGCTATTTTCAAACTATCCACTGTTGGATAATTTTATGAACGATGTAAAAGGATTGGATCTGAGGCATATTTTTACCACTGCTTAAACGCGATTGTTAGCATTTTTTTTGTTTTATCGGTAATCTTAAACCGGTCATCAATTCTTTTTCCGATTATCCAGATAATTCTTTTATTACTTTCAAGAACCCATATTTTTTCTTTATCTGTTATCGAAATTTTTTGATCAATAAAAAACCTGCTTAACTTCTTTTTTTTCTGCATTCCCAACGGATAGAAATAATCGCCCTGTTTCCACTTTCTTAATAGTATTGGAAAAGTAATTTTAGCGGCGTCCAAAGTTGCCATTTCATTTATTTTGACACCTTCCCTGCCGGGTTCATTAATTCTTACTTCTTGATTCGGTATTTTTAATTTGATTTTTCCTGCTTCAAAAGTAACTTCCTTATCGTTTTCATTAATTAAAATGTGATTCGCTTCTAACGTATTGACAGGAGAAATGATAAGCCAGACGCGGTTTTTAATGATTTTATGTGTGCCGGATGAAATATATTTTCCGCTTTCGCTTTTTAATAAACTGATCACTTCATCTGTTTGATGCGCTGTGAAGCCATACTCTTTTATAATTTCATAAATGATCGTTTTTAAAGGCTTACTTTTCAACAATTTCAATACCGGAATATGAATTTCATTTCCTTTTTGTTCAAGCAATTTCCTTTTATGAAGCGATATCGATTGCTGATATAAAACTTCTACGTCAGCAAACCGCTCCGTATTTCTTATTAAATTATCTTCTGCCTGTGGAAAGACTTTTTCAATAGAAGGAATCAATTGATGACGAAAAAAATTGCGGGTATATTTATCCGATAAATTGGAAGAATCTTCCACAAAATCTAAATTATTTTCTTTATTAAATACTTCTATTTCTTCTCTTTTAGCAAATAATAAAGGGCGGATTATTTTTCCCTGCTTCGGCAATATTCCCTGCAAACCCTTTATTCCAGTCCCTTTGAAGAAATTCATGAGCAATGTTTCTATATTATCGTTTGCGTGATGCGCGGTTAGAAGCCAGCTTGAAAAGTGCCTGTTGAAGCTTGCAAGTTGAATGTTCAAAGTTGAAGGTTGAAGGTTGCTTAACAACTGTTCAAACCAGCTATATCTTAGTTCCCTGGCTGCAACCTGAATTGAAATTCTTTTTTCTTCAGCATATCCTTTTGTATCAAATTTTTTCACAAAAACCCTTGTCCCATATTTTTCTCCCAGTGTGCGGACGAATTCTTCATCACGATCACTCTCCTCTCCTCGTAATTGAAAATTACAATGAGCGATTTCAAACGTAAATCCTGCCTGAAAACACAATTCACACAAAGCGACAGAATCGGCGCCACCACTCACCGCAAGCAACAAATAATCATTTTTTTGAAAAAGGTTTTGCTTGGCAATGTTCGTTATGAATTGATTTAGTAATGACATGGCAATGTGTTCTACTCTGTTTAATTTTCAGTAAATTCAAAAGTAAACTATCTGAAAATTTTCCTTTCTTTTGATGCTTAATTACAGCTTCAAATAGGTTTCCTTTTCTCTTCAAATTCGGCTTGTGCAAATTCTGGAATTTCCTGTTCAGGCATTTTTATCCTTGCAGTTCATCCTCCACGTCTTCATAAGCCGCCTGCAATTCAGTATAAGAGTGAGAATCGTTTGCAGCCTGTGCGATTTGCATTCCTCTTTCATAAACACGCAGCGCTTTTTGCAGGTCGCCAATTCGCTCCAATAATTTTCCTAAGTGATAATAAGAGCCAAGGTATGTTGGTTCTCTTTTTAAAATTTCATTGAATAATTTTTTTGCTTCTTGATCATTACCGATTTTTATATATTCTAATGCAAGCGCATGTTGCAAAAAACTATCTTTCTCGGCAGTCTGCATATATTCCTTTAATTTGCTGATTCTATCCATCAAATAATTTTTTACTTTTTTTTTACTTAGTATCTTCGCACCTCCAAAAAAAAGAATGATGAAGATACTTGTTTGCATTAGCAAAACACCTGATACCACAGCAAAAATAGCCTTCACTGATAACAATACGAAATTTGCAGAAACTGGCGTACAATTCATTTTAAATCCTTATGACGAATGGTATGCTTTGGTGAGAGCAATTGAATTAAAAGAAGCGGATCCTGCCACCGTACTGCATTTAATCAATGTTGGTGGCGCGGAAAATGATCCGATAATCCGTAAAGCCCTGGCGATTGGCGGCGATGAAGCGATCAGGGTAAACAGCAACAGCCACGATGATTTTTATATCGCTTCGCAAATTGCAGAAGTGGCCAGACAAAAGAATTACGATCTTATTTTCACCGGAAAAGAAACAATAGATTATAACGGCTCTTCCATCGGTGGAATGGTTGCCGAATTATTAAATCTTCCTTTTATTTCATTAGCAACTAAATTTTCTCTGGAAGGAAATACTGCAACTGTTGAAAGGGAAATTGAAGGTGGAGAAGAAGTAGATGTAGTAAATCTTCCGGCTGTGGTAAGTTGCCAGAAAGGAATGGCGGAACAAAGAATTCCAAATATGCGCGGGATCATGAGTGCAAGGACGAAACCATTGAAAGTAGTAGAACCAGTGCAGGCAGACACTTTCACAGAAATTGCTTCTTTTGAATTACCGCCGGCAAAAGCTGGTGTAAAATTAATTCCTGCAGACCAACCGGAAGAATTAGTAAGGTTGTTGCATGAAGAAGCGAAAGTAATTTAGCTGGAAGTTAGAGGTTGTTGTCTAGAAATGGTTTAATGAAAACAGCAATCTTACTAATTTGTTTGTTTACTGTTTAGTAAAGTTTAGATGAATTCAACAATAGAACAATAAAACCATAAAACAAACTTTCTATTATTGGTTTGTTTTACCGAAACATAATTTTGATTGATAAATTTTTAATTTCTAATTGATAATGAGTGTTTTAATATTTTTAGATCAGGCGGATGGACATATAAAGAAGAATTCATTTGAAGCTGCCTCGTATGGAGCAAAGCTGGCGGAGAATCTCAATACTTCTGCAGAAGGAATCGTTTTGGGGAATGTAAATGATGATCTGGCTTCTTTGGGAAAATATGGTTTGAAAAAAATTCATACTGTAAAAAACGATGCACTGAATAATTTTGATGATGAAGTTTTTACGCACGTCATCGCAGAAGCTGCAAAAAATACAGATGCAAAGGTGATTGTCTTTTCCAATAATTTTAATGGCAAATCGATTGCACCGAGATTATCAGTACGTTTGAAAGCCGGGCTGGTTACCGGCGCTGTCAACTTACCGGAAACTGCAAATGGTTTTATTGTAAAAAAGAGCGTATTCAGCGGAAAAGCTTTTGCAAATGTTTCCATTAAGACAGAAATAAAAATCATTTCTTTAAATGCGAATGCTTATAAAATTTCTGAAGGCGAAGGCGTAGCGGAAGTGGCAGAATTAAATGTCGAAATCCCTCAGTCAAGAGTGAAAATCAAAGAGGTAAATAAAGTTACCGGTGAAATTCCTTTGGCAGAAGCAGAATTAGTAGTGAGTGGTGGGCGGGGGTTGAAAGGCCCTGAAAACTGGGGAATTGTTACTGATCTTGCAAAAGCGCTTGGTGCTGCAACCTCATGCAGCCGGCCGGTAAGCGACAGCGACTGGAGACCTCATCACGAACATGTTGGTCAGACCGGCCTTACGATAGCGCCAAATTTGTATTTCGCAATCGGAATTTCTGGTGCGATTCAACATCTTGCCGGTGTAAACAGAAGCAAGACGATCGTGGTCATAAATAAAGATTCGGAAGCACCATTTTTCAAAGCGGCAGATTATGGAATTGTCGGTGACGCGTTTGAAGTGGTTCCAAAAATTACTGAAGCCGTTAAAAAATTAAAAGGAATCAGTTAGGGAAAATCAAAGTTTCAAAAAAAGCCGTTTAGTTTTATATTTGTTTTTCACAAATAAAATTCCGCAGAAGCGGATTGAGTTATAATGAAGAAAATAGAATTGGAAATTGTGGCGCTTTCTCACAGTATTACTCAAACTCATTCTTATGCAGTAGTTTTGGGTGAAGTAAATGGATTACGCAGACTTCCGATAGTAATCGGAGGATTTGAAGCGCAGGCAATTGCAGTAGCATTGGAGCGTATGCAGCCCAGCCGGCCGTTGACACACGACCTGATGAAAAATTTCATGAGTGCTTTTAATGTCGATCTTCACGAAATAATCATTAATGATCTCCAGGAGGGGATTTTTTATTCTAAATTAATTTGTTCTTCTGATAAAGATACGGTTGAAATTGATTCACGCACCTCTGATGCCGTAGCGCTGGCGGTAAGATTTGGTTGTCCTATTTATACGTACGATAATATTTTGGAAAGCGCCGGTATCCTGATGGAAGAAGATGATAAAAAGAAAAAAGTAGTTGTTTCTCACACAGATGAAGGCAACGAGGATTTGAAAAAAATGTCACTGCTGGAATTGGAAACTTTATTAAATGAAGTGCTTATTCACGAAGATTACATCAAAGCGGCTTCAATCAGGGATGAGATCAACAGAAGGAAGGGAAGTTAGTAGTTTACAAGTTGAAGGTTGGAAGTTCAAACTTGAGAGCCGCTGCCCATCAATTTTCGCCCTCAATCCGTCAACCTTGAACCCTCAGCCAAATGGTAACATTTCCAAATTGCAAAATTAATCTTGGACTTAATATTCTTAAAAAACGTGACGATGGTTTTCATGATATTGAAACGGTTTTTTTTCCCATTCCACTTACAGATATTTTGGAAATTGTTTCTTCTGATAAGAACACCACAAGCTTGGTGAATACAGGAATTACTGTTGATCAGAATGAAGATAATTTATGCCTTCGCGCTTATCATTTATTAAAAAAAGATTTTCCGAAAATACCCCAAATTAAAATGCACCTGCATAAAGTAATTCGGCTTGGAGGCGGACTTGGCGGCGGTTCTGCAGATGCTGCTTTTACTTTGACACTGCTGAACGAAAAGTATAATCTCAACATTTCCCAGGAACAACTTTTGGTTTACGCCGCGAAATTAGGTAGTGATTGTGCTTTTTTTTTATTGAATAAACCTTGCTTTGCTACCGGCCGTGGCGAAAAAATGGAACCGTTAGAACTGTCTTTTTCTGCTTATAAAATATTACTCATCAACCCGGGAATTCATGTGAGCACAAAAAATCTTTTCCAGGAAATTACGTCAGCATTTCGGGGGAAAAGAATAAGAGAAATAATTAAGCAACCGGTTAATTCCTGGAAAAATGATTTAAAAAATGATTTTGAAGAAATTGTTTTTTTGAAACATCCGGAAATAAAAAGCATCAAAGAAAAGTTATATAATCTAGGTGCGGTTTATGCATCCATGACGGGAACGGGAAGTACTGTTTTTGGCATTTTTGATAAAAACGATGATATTCATTATCCGATTCCTAAAACGTATTTTCATAAATGGATCGAAACGTATAAGTCATAAATGGTTTAATCAAAAAAAATTAATTTTACGGGATGCTTTCAAAAGATGACCATATAAGCTATTGGGTTTCCACGGCACAACATGATTGGGAAAGAGCGCTTTTTATGTATGAAAAAAAAGATTTTGTCTTTTGCCTTTTTTGTGTACACATGTGTTTGGAAAAGCTGAGTAAAGCCTTATGGGTAAAAGAAAATCCAAATAATAATTACCCACCACGAATTCATGACATTAAACATCTTTTGGCTGACACTTCATTTTTACCCGATAATAAAGAAAGCTTCTTTATAGATAGTATTCAGAAATATCAGATTGAAGGGAGGTATCCGGATTACAAGAAACTTATTTTCAATTATACTACACAGGTATATACTGATGAATTACTAAATGAGGCGAAAAAATTAAAACAATGCTTACTCGGCAAGCTATCATAAAAGCAACGCAGGAATTTGTGGAAAGTGCGAAAATGAATAATTTGTTCATAGAAAAAGTATTGCTGTTTGGCAGCTACGCTAAAGGAAATCCACATAAATATAGCGATATTGATTTGGCGGTTTTTTCAAAACAATTCTCAGAGAATCCTTTGCAAAATATCAAAATGATTCAAACTACAAAACGTTTACCTCAAATGCAATTGCACTTGTATCCATTTAAAGAGTTTGAAGAAGACCCGTTTGTAAACGAAATCAAAAGGCATGCTATTAATATTCCCATTCAAAATGAGCAAACGAGCGATTTAAAATAGCAACATTTTTGCAAAACAAATCGCAGCAATTAATTTTTCCTTTTATTATCTTTGCGTGACAAATAAAAAGAATTGGCACAGACTTCTCACATACAATCTTTCCTCACGAAAAATCTTGATTTCTTAGACCACAAGATCTAACCATATCGCCGTTTCAATTCTCCTTCTTTTTCTTCTTTAATTTTTTTCTAAAAATTTACTTTATGTCAGCACAATCCACCGCATCCCAAACCGCGTATTTTATAGACCTTGAAAACGAACATGGTGCCCACAATTATCATCCGCTTCCTGTTGTATTAAAGGAAGGAAAAGGCGTTTTTGTCTGGGATGTGGAACGCAAAAAATATTACGATTTTCTAAGTGCTTACTCGGCAGTAAACCAGGGACACTGTCATCCGAAAATTATTCAATCCCTGATCGAGCAGGCCCAAAAGCTAACGCTTACCAGCCGG
>JAICYZ010000422.1 GCA_025933935.1 Chitinophagaceae bacterium | reverse complement strand
TTTCCCATTTATTTTGCAAAGACGAGCGGCACTACCAGCGGTGTAAAATATATTCCGATTACCAAAGATTCCATTTCCAATCATATTGATACGGCGCGCAATGCATTATTATGCTATATGGCACAGACCGGAAATTCACAGTTTGCGGATGGCAAAATGATCTTTCTTAGTGGCTCGCCAGAACTGGAAAGGGTGGGAGGCATTCCAACAGGGCGATTAAGCGGAATCGTAAATCATCATGTCCCACGATACTTACGCTCTAATCAGCTACCATCTTTTGAAACCAATTGCATCGAAGACTGGGAAGAAAAATTATCAAAAATTGTAGATGAAACTGTCGCCGAAAGAATGACATTGATCAGTGGAATTCCACCATGGATACAAATGTATTTTGATGAACTTGAAAAGAAGACCGGTAAAAAGATAAAAGATATTTTTCCTGAATTCAGTGTGATGGTCCAGGGAGGTGTAAATTTTGAACCGTATAAAGCAAAACTTTTTGAAAGCATCGGGAAGAAGATCGATACGATTGAATTGTATCCGGCAAGTGAAGGATTTTTTGCATTCCAGGATAGCCAGAATGCGGAAGGATTATTACTAAATACGAACAGCGGAATATTTTATGAGTTTGTGCCGGTAGAAGAAATTACAAAAGAAAATCCAACACGCCTTACTTTAAAGGATGTGCAGCTTAATAAAAATTATTTGCTGGTCGTGAGCAGCAATGCGGGTTTGTGGGCATATAACATGGGCGATACGGTTAAGTTTGTTTCTTTGAATCCTTACCGGATTGTCGTAACCGGAAGAGTGAAACATTTTATCTCAGCATTTGGCGAGCATGTAATCGGCGAAGAAGTGGAAGATGCCTTACAGCAAGCCGCTGAATCAGAAAACATCAGGATAACTGAGTTTACTGTTGCTCCGAATATTTCTACAACCGGTGAAAAAAGTTTTCATGAATGGTTTATTGAGTTTGAAAATATCCCAAAGAACCTGGACCGGTTTGCTCAAAAAATTGACCGGAATTTAAGGAAGAAAAATATCTACTACGACGACCTGATCAAAGGGCATATTTTGCAACCGTTAAAAATACAGGTGATTGAAAAAAACGGGTTCATCAATTATATGAAAAGCGTTGGAAAACTTGGCGGCCAAAATAAAGTGCCCAGGCTGAGCAACGATCGTAAACTTGCATCCGCATTACAAAACTGGGTGAAAGAAATTCCGGTGTCTTATTAATTATCACTTTTCCACAAAGGAATTAGTGGAACTATAAGTTTTCTTTTATGTTTTTTATAAACATGTTTTCAAACTCCGCTTTTGTGATTATTCTTAATTTTTGATATTTCCGTTCAAGACTTGATTTTTCGCTGAGAATATGAGTGTCGCCTGAAGTGATAAAACCAGAAGATGTTTGTAAAGCGAGTGCTATTAAATAATCATCATCTTCGTCATCAGGAATATATCGTTTGATAGGATAATGAAGTTCAAATAATACAGAGGCACCTTTAATTATTTCTTTGGCTTTCGCAATATTTACTTCAAACTTTTTTAAATGAGGATAATCTAATACTCGTGTGAATTCTTCAAATAACTCTTTGCATGAAAATACGATCAGATCATTGTTTGCAATGATGTCAATGAGTTTTTGTTGATTTTGAGTAATAAAATAACTTATCCAAATATTAGTATCAAGAACAAATCTATTTATTCGCATCCTTCTTTCTTGCCTCATGCTTCCATAAATTTATTTCTTCCATTGTTGGAAATTCAATGTGTCGGGAGGTCTTTGTAACCGGCTTTACGCCATTCTTCTGCATTTTTTTTACCCGCAGTTTCGTTAGTAATATCTGCAATTCAAGATCATCAAGATTTTTCACATTTTTGACAATTTCCTGAATTGTTTCTTGTCGGTTTAATACTGCTTCCATTATTATTCATTTAATAAATAATTGCTACGCTCTTTCGAATCATTCTTCAATTTGTAGCACACAAATATAATAAAAGCCGGTATAGCTTTATTTTAAAGTAACTCACATTTTTACAAAAGTTTCTAATTTCGGTACTTTAAAGCCTTTTATCTGTCTTACCTTTGCAGCCTCAAAAAATCGGGTATTATTTTAAACATAAAAAATAGCATTAATGATGAATTTAGTTGGTAAAAAGGCGCC
>JAICYZ010000004.1 GCA_025933935.1 Chitinophagaceae bacterium | reverse complement strand
TTCTCACAAACCAACCTGATAATATTCATCCAATGGCCGCCGGGAGAAATCTTCTTGGTTGCATACATCACATGGCCTCTTTGGGTTACATCAAAAGGATTGCAGTCCCAGAAATTCGCAATGTTTCTTTGTTCGGTTGTATTGCTATTTCCTTGCTTCAATACTTCGATGGCTTCTTTATAAAATGCGCTTGAAGTATCGATGGAGAAATGAGGTGGTTTAACAGGTTTGAAAGCCTGTGCAGAGTCAATTATAAATGTGCGCATCTGGTTCCAGTGTGGCTCAACAGCCTTCATGTAAACCGGCGGTGTTGGCTTCCACGATGATGAGTCATACTTTACTGAATAGGCCCCCAACGACCGGGTATGATTGTAATTATCTTTGCTTATCCAAATGAGGATTTCGCTTGCCACTTTGTTTCCAAAAGCGATTGAATTATCAAAAAGATTTCCCGGAATACCATCTTCTTTAAATTCTTGCATCATTTCGCTCTCAAACCGATTTACTTTTTCTTCTGAAATCACCAGCGATTTACAAAAAATAAGCTTGTGTGCTAAAGCCAGTGTCAGCCAGTCCATAAGCTTCTGGTAAAAGTTGGAACGCCGTCTTTATTCAATCCCTGGTTGATGTAAAGCAAATTAGTTCTCAGTTTTGGATCACTTCTGAAAGAGGCACACACATAAATGTCGGGCCAACCATCATTGTTTATGACTACCATTGAAACACCGGTACACCATCGTCCTTCACCGCCAACACCCGCCACATCTGTAATATCCTTGAATTTTAATGAACCTTTGTTCAGATATAATTTATTTGAGACGATATTTCCGGCAAAATAAACATCCATCAACCCGTCGCGGTTAAAGTCGCCAATCCCTACTCCGCCGCCGTTATAAATATTTGCCTGGTTCAAAATATTGAGGGAATCATTTTCAAAAAGCTGGTTTTTAAAATTGATGCCAGTTTGTGAAGCAGGTAACAATCTAAATAGTGTTTTGCTTTGTTGGGAATACACATTCCTTGTCGAAAATAATAGCAGAAGTATAAAAACAAGGTTGCTAACCTTTGTATTTGAAATCATGTAAACTGTCAATTGAAAAAAGTAATGGTTTTTTAAACAACAGGAAAAATACAACGAATCTGGTATACATTTCCACATAATGTTTCAAAATGTATTCATTCTGTTTCATTGTGCAAATTTGATTTAAGCCACAAATTACCCAGGAAATTCGCATTCGTAAAGAATGCATCAGTAAATAAACAAATAACCGTCTTTTTAAATTAACCATTCATTCAAGCTGTCAGGAGTAAAAAAAAAATAAAAAATAATTTGCGTAGTTAAATAACTACATTTATATTTGTAGTCAAATAGCTACATAATGAATTTACGACGGGACGTTTTCCAGGCAATAGCAGATCCAACAAGAAGGGCGATACTTCTGTTGGTAGCCTCGCAAGCCATGACAGCTGGCGCGATAGCCGCAAACTTTGACACAGCAAGGCCGACGGTTTCAAAACATTTGCAAATCCTTACCGAATGCGAGTTGCTTCAACAAGAGCAAAACGGGAGGGAAATTTTCTATCATATCAATGCCACAAAAATGAAAGAGGTTTCTGATTTTATTGAGCCATTCCGAAAAATGTGGGACGACCGTTTCAACAAGTTGGAAACAATCATGAAAAAGCAAAAAACCAAGTAAGTGATTGCTTGTAAAGCAGCACTGGCGATGGTATAAAGCAGAATAAAAAATATTGTGAAGCAGAAATCACAATAAAAAACGGGAGCCACCGAAAATCCAAAAGAGTAGGACAATAAAACAAATATTATGAACAAGGGCATTAACACAATTATTTATCCGGTTGCGGATGTAATGGAAGCAAAAAAAGTATTTCAAAAATTTTTAGGCGTTGAGCCTTACTCTGACCAACCGTATTATGTTGGTTTCAAAATTAATGATCAGGATGTCGGGTTTGTTCCAAAGAGTCCGGGAGCAGGAATGACACCTTACTATCATGTTGACGACATTAAGAATAGTTTACAAATTTTACTGGATGGTGGCGCTGAAATCATGCAGGATATAAAAAACGTGGGAGGAGAAAGATTAATTGCGAGTGTAAAAGATAAGGACAGTAACATTATCGGACTTATTCAAAATTAACCCAAGATAAAAATGGAACAAAAAACTAAAGTCAATGCCGAAGAAGGCAAACAGGACTTAATGATCACCCGGGAATTTGATTTGCCGCTGGATCTACTTTTCAGAGCTTATATAGAACCGGAAATTGTAGAACAATGGATGGGCACAAAAGTGTTGAAACTGGAAAATAAAAAACATGGCAGTTATCAATTTGAAACAAAAGACAAAAATGGAAATGTCGTATTTCAGTCCAATGGTGTAATTCATGACCTGATCCCGAACCGAAAAATCACGCGCACATTTGAAATGGGAAATACGCCTTTTGGTGTTCAGCTGGAAATCTATGAATTTGAAAAAATTTCTGGTGATACAAGCAGGCTGAATATGCATGTAATATATGAATCGCCACAGCAAAGAGACCAGGTATTGAAGTTACCGTTTGCACAGGGCATCAATATGGCTCACACCCGCTTGCAGGACGTCCTAAGCAAATTAAAATAACGCTTCAGGATAGCTGTGCTATTCCAGAATTCTCTTCATTGAAAGAATCAGGATATCTTGATGGAAAAATTCTTACTTTAGGCATTTAAATGAATTGCATGAGCGGTAAAAAAAAGTTGCCACCCGATGAAGTTGATAAACTACTCAAAATATTAAAAACACGTTTTGAGAAAAACATGAACCGTCATAAAGCGGTTGAATGGCATGGAGTACAACGAAAGCTGGAAGCCAATCTTGATAAATTATGGTCGTTGAATGAAATGGAAAGAACGGGTGGTGAACCGGATGTAATCGTTAGCGAAGATAAAAAGACAAGTGGATTTATTTTTTATGATTGTTCCACAGAAAGTCCCAAAGGGCGTAGAAGCCTTTGTTACGACCGGGAAGCGCTGAATTCAAGAAAAGAATATAAGACGGTAAATAGCGCCATTGATATGGCTGCTGAAATGGGCATTGAGCTTTTAACAGAAGAACAATACCGCGGGCTGCAACAGCTTGGAAAGTTTGATTTGAAAACCTCCAGTTGGGTGAAAACGCCTCCAGTTATCAGGAAATTAGGCGGTGCACTTTTTTGTGATCGTCGCTACGACACGGTGTTTCTCTATCATAACGGAGCAGAATCCTATTACGCTGCGAGAGGATTTCGAGGGTTGCTGCACGTTTAAATTTTACTAACTTTTAAAATGAACACAATGAATACAAAGGCTGATTTTTATTTTGATAAAGGCAAATGGCAAAAAGAAACACAGCAATTAAGAAAAATCGTTCTGGATTGTGATCTCAAAGAAGAATTGAAATGGGGTTGTCCCTGCTACAGGTTTGAAGGAAAAAATATTGTGTTAATTCATGTGTTTAAAGAATACTGCGCACTTTTATTTTTCAAAGGAGCCTTGCTGAATGATCCGGAAAAGATTTTAATCCAACAAACAGAAAATGTGCAGTCGGCACGGCAGATCAGGTTCACGAATTTAAAGCAAATTGTGAAAATGGCGCAGGTGATAAAATCATACATTTATCAGGCAGTTGAAGTGGAAGAAGCGGGTTTAAAAGTACCTTTAAAAAAGACAAAAGATTTCAACATTCCAGAAGAATTTCAAAAGAAATTGACTGAAATGCCTTCATTAAAAACTGCTTTTGAATCCCTCACCCCTGGAAGACAAAGGGGCTATATTTTTTATTTTTCGCAACCCAAACAATCAAAAACAAGGGAAGCCAGGGTGGAAAAATCTTTGCCGAAAATATTAGATGGAAAAGGATTGGATGACTAATATTTTTTTTCAACAACCGGCCAGCCATTTTTATAAATCACCGGCTCAATACACATCACCTTTCTGACGTATTTATTTTCGTGTTTTGCTTTTTCCACTTCTGCTTCTTTTTTCCAAATGGCATGATAAGCAATCCATGAGTTTCCGTTATTGTCTTTAAAAATAGAATTATGACCCGGCGCAGTCCAGGTACTGTCTTTTTGAAGAATAACACTACTGCCGGTTCCGTTTGCTTCGCCGAATCTCTCAAACGGGCCAAAAGCATTATCAGCACGGGCAACCATAACTGCATAATTTGAATTATCGCCACAACAATTATCACCCGAATAATACAAGTAATATTTGCCATCATGGCAATCTACCCATGCGCCTTCAACCAGCTTTGTATAATCCTTTTCCACTCCCGGAAACATTACAGGAGTAGCCGTGGGTCCTTCTTTAAAACTTTCCCAATCGTCGTTTAATTCACGAACTTTTATCGCCGCAAAATCAGATCCCCAATACAACAATCGTTTTCCTGTCTGCGGATCAATCATTGCCATAGGGTCAATATTTTTAAAATCTTTCCCCTCCAAAATTGGTTTTCCTGAATCATGAAACGGCCCTGATGGATTTTTGGAAAAAGCAACGCCGATACACATATTCACACTGGTATCATTATTCTCTGCGCTGTAAAACATTACATATTCACTACTCGTAGAATCATATAACACATCCGGCGCCCAAAAACGTTGCGTATTGCTTGCCCACACTGGCTTCTCTGGCAATGCATCGCCTTCATACTTCCAGTTGAATAAATCTTTCGATGTAGCCATTTGTATGTTAATCATTTTACCATCATGCATGCTGTTCGTAGCATAAGCGTAATAAGTGCCGTTGATATTTATCACCGTTGGATCCGGAAAATTTGTATTAAGTACCGGATTTTTTCGTATTTCTGAAACTTCAGTTCCTGAAGGAAGAGCCAGCTCCACTCCTGCTGCTACAGGCTCACCAAAATCTGGAGAACCGTCTGCATTCCATGTAAACTTTTGTGCCCGTGGTGAACGATGCCGGCCGCAACCTTCTCCCGGCGCACTGTTTGCATGATATAAAATATAATTCTCTTTTCCGTCCGGCGATTTGAAAAATGAATTATGGCCGGTGGCGTATACATGATTTTCGGGAGATTGCTTAAACACAGGACGATCAGATTTTATCCATGAGGAAGCTTTTAATAAATCTGCATCTACACTTGTTGTTAGCATTCCCAACGCGTAATAATCCGTCCAGCAACCACTGGCAGAATAGATCAAAAATATTTTGTCGCCGTGTTTTAAAATCTCCGGGCCCTCATTCACATTTACATGTTTTACATCATTTGGATTGTGCAAATTTCCATTCGTTTCCCATTCGAAGGTAGGCGCAGAAATCAATGTTCGTTTGCCTTCTGTCGTCCATGGATTTTTTAACCGGGCAATAAAAATATCCTGTTCACCATTTACATTTCCCTTCCATCCGCTCCAGATAACATACACCTTTCCTTTGTTTTCAAACACACTTGCATCAATGGCCCATTTATTTTGCGGCAGGTTTAATTCTCCTTTCATCTCCCATGTTCCCTGCAAAGGATCTTGCGATGCATTCTCCAAAACATAAATTCTGTGTGTGAAATTATTACCGCTGTCAGCTGCAAAATAAGCGTACCATTTACCTTGCAAAAAATGAATTTCAGGCGCCCATATCTCTTTGGAATACGGGCCTTTCTGAGGCGGATTCCATACCACTTTTTTTTCTCCATCCTTTAGGTCCCCCATGTTCTTTGTTTTCCATAAAGTGAGATTTTTTGCCGTCGTGTTCGTGTAGTAATAATATCCATCATGATAAGTAACCCATGGATCTGCACCGGACGGAAGCAAAGGATTGGTGAACGTTTGCTGTGCTGAAATGCCACTTGCAGCGAAAGAACAAATAATAAGAAAAATGATTTTACGCATTCAAGAGTCAATTTTTTAAACCCCCGACGTTATTTAACGGTAGAAAAATTATACAAACTAAACGTTTTATAAACCTGTCCCGGCTTCAAAACAGTTGATGGATAAGAAGGTTCATTTGGAGAATCAGGAAAATGCTGTGTTTCCATTGCAAATGCTGTCCTGTAAACATCCTTACTTCCGTCACCAAAAGTATTTTTAGACGCCATAAAATTGCCACTGTAAAATTGCAATCCCGGCTCCTGTGTGTAGATATTCATTACGATTCCTGATTTATCGCCTGTAACGGTTGCTGCATGATTCAATCCATCGAACTTGGTTCCATTTAAAACAAAATTATGGTCGTAACCTTTGCCATTTTTTAATTGTTGATTATCATCATTGATGCGTGCACCGATAGTTGTCGGAGTTGTAAAATCGAAAGGTGTTCCTTTAACTGCAGCGATAGGCCCTAATGGAATCCAACCTGAATCTATAGGATTATATTTATCAGCATAAATCTGCACGGTATGGTTTAAGATGGTGCCACTTCCTTCTCCATTCAGATTGAAATAAGCGTGATTCGTCAGATTAACAACCGTTGTTTTATCAGTTGTTGCTTCATATTCACATTTCAAACTATTATCTCCCGTTAGCGAATAAGTCACTTTTACATTCAGGTTTCCCGGAAAACCTTCTTCTCCATCTTTTGACAAATAAGTAAACTGAATGGTGGAATCATTTAATTTATTGGCGTCCCAAACTACATCCTGGAAACCTTTTTTGCCGCCATGCAATGTGTTGACGCCATTGTTTATGGATAGCTGGTATTGCTTGCCATCTAATGTAAATTTTCCTTTTGCAATGCGGTTTCCATAACGCCCGATGGTACCACCATAATAGGGTTCCGTAGATTTTTGATAACCTTCAACACTGTTGAAACCCACAACGACATCTGTCATTTTTCCATTTTTGTCAGGCACGACAAGACTCACAATGCGGCCTCCATAATTGGTAAATGCCGCTTCCATTCCATTGTGGTTTTTCAAAACATACAAATCGGTTTTTTTGCCATCAATCGTCGTTTCAAAATTCTTTTTATCAGGGATAAAATGATTGCTTGTTGTATCAGCGGCAGCAACATTTGAATTGGTTGAAGTGGAATCTGTCTTTGTTTCCTTTGATGAGTTGGAACCATTGCAGGAAGCGAGGGATCCAATAGCAAACGCGGAGAATATAATTGCCATTTTTTTCATTTTCGTATTGTTTAATTTTTTTTAAATGAATTATTATTTAGAATAAGTTTTCAGTAAACTTACAAATAATGCCGGTTTTTGTTTTCTAATTCATCGCCGTTCTTGTTTCACAAAAATATTTTCAAAAAAAGAGTTGGCAAGAAGGTTAAGAAGAACTCAAATAAGTTTGGCGGTAAACTTACAAATAATCCTCATTTCTATCTCTGTAAAAGCTCCTCCAGCCTTGCATAAATCTCGATCATCGCTGCCTGGTCAATCAATCTCTTTCTTTTTCCTTTTTTTCCAATCAACCCATTTTCTCTTTCTTCATTCCAAATTCGATTTGCATCGTCGATAAAATAATCAATGTGCTTTCTATTTTTATCAATTTTATACAAAGCAATTTCGCCTCTTAACAATACAGCATTAAACCAATAATTCGCCGGCAATTTGTTGTTTTTGTAGAAATATCTTTCTGCAGCGGTAGCGATCCGTTGCGCTTCTTTCAAATACTTTTTATCTTTTGTTAGGGTAAATAACAACACATTCGATTGAAGCATCGTGCCAGTGTTATAAGTATAAATTGCAGAATCGATTTTTAAAGAAGGGATTTTTATGTTATCATAGTACAATCCATCAACAGCTTGCAGATGAGCATTTACCCAATTATATAAAAGCAAGGCAGTATCCAGATAATTTTGTTGATGAGTAACTTTATAAAGTTGCAGCGCGACCAGGACACCTGGGCCGTCTGAACAGGTATTTTTAGAATTTTTTGTGTCTTCTTTCCAGTAAATTCCTCCACCGGATAAAGTGTCAAACCCGGTCATCATAAAACGATAAATCTCTTTTGCAATCTGTAAATACTTTTCATTTTTTGTCCGGTTATAAGCATCAAGACAAGCGATGGCAATCCACTGATTATCGTCATAAAAGCGCGAATCTTTTTCTTCTTTTGTTACATAAGCCTGGTAAGCAGGAACTGGTGGAATGTTACTATAATATTGAACAATCGCTTTCATTACCGGTGACAAATAATCTTTTGAGGGTTGCAAAGTTTCCTCTTCATTAGCGGCTTGTATCAAAGCGCATAAAGGCCATAAATAAGAATGTTTTTTTTCGCCTGTTCGCACGTGATTCGTTTCATAATATAGCCCATTTGCTGAATCGTAAAAATATGTATAGATATTTTTATTGAGGGTGTCGATTCTGTCTTTGTAAAAATCAGATTGCGCCTTTACTACATTAGTAAAAGCAATCAAGAGGCAAATTGTAAAAAATATTTTTGTTGTCTGATTGTATTTAATCAAAATATATTTTTCTGGTATTTTCTATAATCTCACACCATTATAAGATCCTCGTAAGTTTCAAATTTAAAAGAAGCAAAAATCTATTTAAAAAATTAATTTAAGCAAATTACTTGATTGTTGCTGTTGCACCAAACTTAGTTACAGAATAGATGAGCAACAAGAGGAAAGAAAGCCAATCTGTTTCTATCCAAAAAAAAATCATATTCGCAAAAAGGCGCACTGCATGAGCAAAAAAGAGAAATTATTGTCACGATTACTTTCGGGAAATGCGGATGCAAATTTTATTATAGATGATTTGGTAAATATTCTTATGAGAATAGCTTTTGAAGAAAGAAAGACAGGCGGAAGCCATAGAATATTTTCTATTCAGGGAGTACAAGGAATTATTAATTTACAAAAAACCAAAGATGGCAAGGCTAAAAGCTATCAGGTAAAGCAGGTAAGAGAATTTTTAGTAACTTATCAATTAATAAAACATGAAGAATAAATATGAAATAATCATTTATTGGAGCGAAACAGATAAAGTATTCGTTGCAGAGATGCCAGAGTTAAAAGGATGCATAGCTCATGGTGAAACACAAAATGAAGCTTTAAACGAAATTAATAATTTAGCAGAAGAGTGGTTAAATATGGCCAATCAAAAAGGATGGCAAATACCGGAACCGAAAGGAAGATTAATCTATGCGTAGGATCATCCCAACATCTCCGAAAGTTAAAACTCGCAACTTACTTATTCAATTTTACATCCAGTAATTTCATAAAATAGCCTCCTACTACGCTCCTTGCCTGGAAACCAACTTGCTTTCCGTTGGTTGTTTCATACCAATCGCTCATGGGAACACGTGTGGGCGTTTCCTGTGTATATTTAAAAACAGGATCTATCAGTGCTTCAAAATTTTGCTGATTATTTGCAAGGGTTGCAGTCCACGTGATCCAATCACTCTTTGTATAAGTTTTGCGGCTGTCCAATGGCAATCCAAATTCTTTTTGTTTGGTGAGATAAAATTTTATCTCTTTTTCATAAACTTCTTTTGGAAATAAATTCAGATCTAAAACTTTATCCCAAACCATATTATACTTCTGGCTCCAACTATCAGTTTTATCAAAAGTTAAAGCAAAATGGTCGCCTAAGTCATCATAAGCGATCCATCGTTTCGCCATATTTTTTGCTGTATCCGTATAAGTTTCTACAACATCATTTTTTCCCACCATTTTCGCCAGCATTCCATAACAACCAATTGCCTCAATTGCTTTTATAGAAAGATTCGCATTTCGTGCAAGATGTCCGGCAAAATCATCTGTTGATAGTTGGCTCACCGGATCAAAACCTTCTTTTACCAGATAATTTGTCCAGGTGGTCAATGTCTGCCAATGCTTCTTTGCAAAATCCGCATTCCCTTCTGCTTTAGCAATTGCGGCGGTAAGTATTACCATATTTCCTGATTCTTCTACCGGCATTCCTTCACCATAAGTTTGTCCGTTAGCAATCGGATAAGTTCCCAAATCATGCGCTGCAAAAGGATGTTTCCATTGACCGGTTTCACTATAATAAAAAATTCCGTTCAGCATTCCCTTTAACAGTTCCGGATTGTAACACAGATACAATGGCGAGGATGGATAAGTTACATCAACCGTATTGATGGAGCCGTTACTGAAATTTTCTTTTGATAAAAACAAAATTTCTCGCTGGGGGCTTTGCAATAATTTATGAGCAGCGATGCTTTGACGATAAGCAAGGACGCAAAGATTGGCGTAAGTTTCGCCACCCGCATTTACCAAATCATTATACATTTTTTTATTCCAGTCATCACATTTTTGCATAACGCTTTTATATTCTGTTGCTGCTTTTGATAGTTGATTTTCAATTGTCTCTTTGCCACTCTTATTCCACCAGGGGCGCAGGTTCTGATGAAAATACTGAATAGAATAAATATCGTCGTAGCCCAATAAAAAGTACGTCTCTTTCGCTTCTGCCCCTACTTTTCCTATATTAATAGAAGTATTTAAAACCAAATTTTTACCGGTAGTAATGTTTGTGTTTTGTTTATTTGAAACAAAAGCGGGAATCGCCTGTGATGCAGTGCTGATGTATTCTACAGCTTTTTCAGAAGAAGGAGTGGCGACATACATATATCCCCAGTCGATACGAACGTCATCTCCTTTTTTTTGCAAAACCGGTTGTGCCGTAGTGCCGGCTTTTAATATGTTTAGTGAAGAAGAATTGTATTTTTTTGCAACTACTTCCTCTGCCGGGCTATTCACGGCGATATCGGTGGAAGCCCCAAAATAAACCTGAACATTATGAGTTTTGTTATCGCTGGCTTTTACAGAATAAGTAACGTAAGAAACGGGGCGGGACAAAAGGTCCAGATCTTTTATTAATAACGGTGAAGTGAATGTAACCGTAGCATCTACTGGGCCGCAGGTAAAATTATAAATAGTTTGCGTTGCATTCATCACCACACTTTTTTGTTTCGCTTCGATAATGTTTGCATTCGTTTTGATCTCTGGTTCATTTACAATTCCTGCATCTAAAAAAGCGCCACCGGCTGTGTTGACAATATGAATCGCTAATATATTTTTTCCTTTTTTCAGGTTTGCGTTGTTCAAAGGAATATACTCATATTTATGGGTCCAGCCGATATGCTGGTACACTTCCGTACCATTCAAATAGACTTCAATATTATCGTCGTGCATCAACTTCAGGAAAAGCTTATTAAAATCCGTTTTATTTAAATCAAACGTTCTTCTCATCCACAAATCAGCACTATTCCATAAAGTGCCCGCGCTTTTCTGATTACTGCTAAATGGCGCTTTCCCATTTTTCCAATTTGTTTCATTGTACGAAAGATTCTGCCATCCTTCTGTTGGTTTTGTTTCTGTATAACTCACAGAATAAGTTTTCTCATCACTTGTTGGAAGAATGCTCTCAGATATTTTACCTTCTTTGCCAATTACCCGGTACGTTTTTCCATCTACTTTTATCATTCCAATCATCGGCTGATCAGCGCCAGTCCAGTGTTTTGTAGGAGCAGCATTTAAAGTATCGGACATCGACCAGATGCTAAAATACGGATCGTGTGTAATGAGCGGATAAGCAGGTGCTTTATGAACCTGCGCGAAGGAAAAGGAGGAAAATAAAACAAAAATGTAAACGGTGATAAGGCGATAAATTTTCATCATGTGGTTACTTTATTCGTATTTTAAGGAGGCTTTTTGCAAATTAAAATTCCCGGTTATTTATTCATTTACTATTCAAGAATATTTCTTTTGACTTATTGGAAAGACAAAAACTTACTTTACTTTTTGTGTCTGCTTCACGCCTGTTAGCGATTTTATTAGTTCAATTTCTTTTTCACTATACGGCGTTCCATCTTTTCGGAAAATATCATGAAACCAAACTTTTGGTTGCTCGCCATTTGGCATTGGCGTATCCCATGCGTAGATGGTATTTGTTTTGCCTGATACCAATCCCCAATTGATAGCGCCGACATGATTTTTTTTCAGCAAAGGCATGATGCTAGCAAACAAACTTCCTCTTGTGCGCGCCATATATTCGGTACAAATAAGTGGCCTGCCATAAGGTTTTAAAGAATCAATGACTTTTGCATGTTCCGGTTCTTTGTCGTAATTGTGATAAGTGATCACGTCTGAATTTGCGAGTTGATAGACATTTAGATCAACCAGTTTTGGATTCCAAAGGCCTGCAGATAATGGCTGATCAGGATTAATTTCACGAGCCCAGGTAAATGCTTTTTGTAGAAGATCCATACTCTTATTTCCGTAATCAGAATTGCCGGGTTCATTATACAGATCCCAAAGCAATATTCTTTTGTCATGTTTAAAGGTAGTCAGAATGTCTTTTACATATTTCTCCAAAGTATCGCCCAACAAAGGTTCTGTATGATATAAAGTGCCCGGATCACGAAGCCATCCTGAATTGTGTATTCCTGTTTTTGGAGCCGGTTGCTTTCCTGCATGATAAGTATCATTCCAGCAATCGTCAAAAATGACGAATATGGTTCCGATATGATGTTTATTTGCAATGGTAAGATATTCTTTAATCCTGTTTTTAAACCCGGACGGATCTTCCTGCCACGCAACATGATGAAGAAAAACGCGCATGGCATTAAAGCCGATCCCTTGTGCATAACCCAATTCCCTGTCGATGGTTTTTGGATCAAAAGTGGCCGCCTGCCACATTTCCAGTTGATTGATAGCAGTACTCGGAATGAAATTACTTCCGCGAAGCCAGCCTTTTGTAGCGTACCATTTATTAGCTTCGGTTTTGCTCCAGACTGATCTTTCTTTCTGAGCATAAACGTTTCCATTGCTCAGCAGCGTTGCGGCAAATAAAATAAAAAACAATTTTCTCATGATCGTAAAATTTCGAGTTTAATATTCAATAATCAATATTCAAGTTTTAATATTCACCATTCACCTCTCACCACTCACTATTTCACCACCGGAAAAGCAGATATTCTTAGCCTTGCTGCTCCCATCGGTATTAATTCTATGGTTTCTTCCTTTGTATGAACTGCCACCGGGCTTTCAGGCAAAACGCCACATAAACCATATTGATCCACCGTCCATTGAGGAATCAATTTTCCTTTTGCTTTTATCATAATTGGTACATCTTTTTGGTCAAAAGGGAAATTACTTTCCGGCCACGGTTTTTTAATAATTTCAAATTGTTGTGATAACGGTTTATCATTTAAAGCCAACCCATAATTCCACATGCTGGCTGGATAAATATTGTAGGCCGGCCATTTGGATTGATCAGCATCCGCCTGCCATTTTGAATCACCGATTGCCGATTCTTTGCTATCTACTTTTTGATAGTATTCATCAATTTTTAAAGAAAAAGTAAGTGGGCCATAATTCACACTTACGCTGTTTTTATTTTCTGTCCACAATTTCAAATTTAATTTCATTGGCAATGTCAATTCTACCACGTCGCCCTGTTTCCATTTGTTTTCCAGCCTGATATAAGAACTTGCTGAAGGTTCTACCTGCACTGCTTTTCCATTAACAGTTACTGTGGCATCATCACACCATCGCGGAACACGCAGGTACAAGGGGAAAGTTACCGGTGAAGAAGTATTTACTTCTATTTTTATATTTTCATCAAAAGGATAATGAGTGGTTTGTTTTAGCGTAACGGTTTTGCCTTTTACATCTCCAATTTTTGCTGTTACTTCACTGCTATTGTACATGATCGCGGCAATTCCATTATCCGGAGTAGCCATCCATAAATGTTCTTCGTAATAAGGCCAGCCTTGCGAATGATTGTGCTGGCAACAGCGGCTGCTGAAAGGATTCATGGTTAAAAAAGGACCGGAGTTTTCTATGCCCGGAGAATGATTTTTACTATCGCTTATTACCATATTGGGAGCGGTGAGGTAACGCAATCCTCTAAAGTCCGGCATTACCGCAGCGGGATAACTATTGAAAGCAATATTTTCACAATTGTCGGCCCACATCGGATCGCCGGTGATGCCGCTCAGGATTTCATCACTGGCCATTTGCTCTACCATACCACAAGTTTCCACTGCCTGCCGCGGATCAGTATAGCCTTTTCTCGCATCTTCATCTGCACCAAACATGCCGCCCGGAACTTGTCCATAAATGATTCGTACCAAATGAAAATCATTGTAGGTGGCGTTCAATAAACTGCTGTCTTTCGACTGCATATAGTATGTCGCCGGCTCTCTGAAACTTTGCGCTATATTGACGTTATGCCAGTTCGGTAAATTGTTTTTTTGATCCCAATCAGCGGTATTTCTGAAGATTTTAGTCCCCAGGTCAAGCAACGATTTTTCTCCCGTATGATCATACAACCAATAAATGCTGTAGAGATTATCCCCCCCACGACTGTTTTCCCAGTAAGTTTTTAAGAGAATACTATCCGGAACTGTCGATTGCCAATGAAAATATTTACTCATGAACGGAATCACGCGTGGATCGTTACTGTATTCATAATAAGACTGCAGGCAAAAAAGCATGATCATATTCGGCCACAAATCCGGAACTTTTACAATTTGATTTTCTTTATTTCTTACTACTTCTCCCGGTCCAAAGTAACCATCAGCACGCTGGCTTTGAAATACTTTTTCAAGCCACGATTTTGTTTCTTTGATAATAGATTGATCATTCAGAATATAACCCATATCTCCGTAACCTTTCAACCAGTAAGGCACTTCTTCCCAGCCATGATCGCCTTTGCCCGTTCCGCTATACCACGCATTGTTTTTCTTTTCAAGCCATGCGCTTATTTCGCCAAGCTTTCCTGTTAATCCATCTCTTTGCAATTGCAGGTATTTTAATATCCATCCTTCCGGCTTGATATCGCCGACGGGAAGTTTTATAAAGACCAAAGGTTGCAAAGGCTTTTTATTACTGACATAATATGAATTGGTAACGCTTGTGGATGGCCGTTCAACGACAGTTGCCTTTAAATCCCTCTGAGCATTTGCATTTTTAAAACACAATAATGAACTGAATGAAATTGCAGTAAACCAACAAATATTCAACATTCTTATTTCCATCGTTCTAAGGCTTTTGGTTTCTTCAAATTTACTCAATATGAAAAGAAATAACAGTTAAATCTGTAAGGTTTTCAAAACCCTGGTCCATCTACTCAACAGGTTGTACTTGATACATTTTTTCATTCACTTCTTTTAATTTTTCAACAGGCATCTTCATCACTTTCCGGTCGTTAGTCATAAAACCATTTACTTCGCCTTCCACATCTGTTGTTTGGGTATAAACTGCCGCTGATAAACCGGCTTTAATTAGTTCTTCCAGTTTATCAGTTAATGAGTTATATCTCTTAAATAAACTATCGTTGCTTTTAAAACTCTGGTAACCCCAGCTTTTTTCCTGTTAATAGAATGTCGCAGAATGACATTTCAAATAATGGTGTGAAGGAAATCATAATAAAGATTTCAATACTTTTCTATTATCCATGCCGCTGCAATCTTATGAAAATAAGAAAGTAAATTCGTCAAAAGAACAGTCACTGCTTTAATTAAAAAATAGAAACATGCTGCCGTTAATTTTATTAATAGATGATGAAGAGGAAATTTTGAATTTCTGCAACGAACGCTAAGCAATAAATACAATATTTTAAAAGCAGAAAGCGCCGCTGCCGGATTGGAAATTTTACAAAATGAAGCAGTTCAATTAATTGTTTGCGATGTAATGATGCCGGAAATGGATGGCTTTGAATTTTGTAAGATTGTAAAATCCGATTTCGACCACAGCCATATTCCGGTTATTCTGCTTACTGCAAAAAATACCATCCAGTCGAAAGTACAAGGACTGGAAATGGGTGCAGAAGCGTATATTGAAAAGCCATTTTCTAAAGAATATTTACTGGCTCAAATTGCGAGCCTGTTGGCAAACAGAAATATGATCAGGGAACATTTTGCCGGATCTCCCCTGGTGCATTTGAAAAGCATTGCACATTGCCGGTCTGATGAGCGCTTCCTTGAAGATTTGAATGAGATGATTTCAGAAAAGATAGAAGATACCGAACTGGATGTGGAGAAACGAGCCGGACTGATGAATATGAGCAGGGTAACACTTTACCGAAAAATCAAAGCTATTTCCAACCTTTCGCCGCTCGAACTCATCAATATCATCCGGCTTAAAAAAGCAGCAGAATTACTTGTCAAAGGAGCTCATAAAATGTATGAAATATCAGCGATTGTTGGCTATAGTTCGCAAAGCAATTTTGCAAGGAATTTTCAGAAACAATTCAATATGACACCGACAGAATATATGCACTCAATGCATGATAAAAGAAAAACTCAATTGCAGCAAACAAAGGAATAATACAAATTCCGCTTTCCATTTTTAAAAAAGAGTTTAAAAAAAATCCTTCTCATGTAGCATGAGAAGGATTTTTTAAAATAAAACGGTTTTATTTATTTTAATTCTTTGATTAGCTTTTCATTCAGCAAAACATAATCGCTGTTGTTCGCTTCTTTAGCAAGTTGCATTGATTGATTTGCTGAAGCAAGAGCGCCTTTTTTATCACCCATATCTTTTTGAATTTTTGCTTTATAATATACCATAAAGAAAGGTGGCTTGCCGCTTTGATTAATCGCTTCATTTACCATTTCAAGCGCTTTTGCTTTGTTGTTGTCATATTCATTATAAAACTGCGCTGCCTGCCAGTAGGGCTTTTTATCAGAAGAAAGAGCACTCTCTATCTGAGCCCTTATTTTATCTTTGATATTTGCCTTTATCGGCACATTTACCATCACATTATCCCACATTAATGAGAGGTCACAGCTCTCGGGTTTGATGTTGGTAAATTGCATGGTAAAGGTTTCAATTTTATTTGATGTTTTAGTTGACTTTACATTTTCCCTAAAAACATCATCGCTTTGCTGGTAACCGGAAACACCGGAATTATTAAAACCTTTGTTGAGAACAATTGTCCATTCGCCATTCTTGTGAGGAATTGTATAAATCGCATAACTTCCCGTATCCACATGGTGACCTAGAATTTCTACCGGATCATTAAACTTTATTTTCGTTGCTGAATTTGCTCCCGTTCGCCATAAAGAATCATAAAGAACTACGGTTCCAAAAACGTTTCTTCCTTTTAAAGAAGGCCTGCTGTAAGTGAGTTCTACAGATGAAAGGCCAAAATCCTGGCGGATAAATTCTGTGGGTGAAGGCGCAGGCATGCGCAGCTGTGAAAAGGCAGAAATCGTTAAAAAAGCAGACAATAGAAATGTAATTGATAATTTTTTCATGATAATTAATTTGGTGAAAGATGAAGTTAATCAAAATAAATCTTTACCGTCTGATAAAGTAACCGGTTTTGCATGTATTGGGTTTGGACACTTACTTTTTCGCTATAGCCTTCCAGTCCGAACAAACCAGCCGCATTTCCTTTATTGATCGCTATTTCAAGATAATTTGCCGAATTAAACAAAGCCAGTTTTTCGCTCTCATGCACATCCGCATAACTCTCACTTATCTTTTCAATAATTTCATCACGTTTGAAAACAATTTTAAAACTCCTGCCTCGCCTTTGCTCTTCAAATTCTTCTTTGGTGATATTAATAATTACATTTTCAAAATTATCAATAAAGATAATTTGGCCTTCCATATATTTTTCACGAAGCAACGGCCGTAAAGGATTTTTTACTTCTATCGAAACTTCCGGATCTCCACATTCTTCCAGGGTTTTCCCATCGAGGATATTTTGATAAGCTTTTGCAAAAATTTTTGAACAATACAACGTGTTCTTTTGTTCGGAAGGATCTAAAGAAAGCGCGACCATTTTCTGCGGAGTTTCTTCCAGGATCATGGTGATCAAACCATTATCAGCACACCCGATATATTGATCGTTATGTTCTATAAATAACAAATGCTCCGGTCTTTTATCAAAAAGATTTACGAGTACAATGTGAAAAGTTTTTGGAGGAAAATTTTTGATGGCATTACGGCAAACATAAGCGGCTTGTGGATAATTGAATGGTGATAATTCGTGCGAAATGTCCACGATCTTAAACTCAGGATTTACCTGTAATAATTGTCCTTTCACAGCTCCTGTCAAAAAATCCTGTCGCCCGATATCCGATGTAAGTGTTATTAAAGCCATTCAAAAATTTGATTCTGATTTTTTAAAGGTAGCAAATGAACTTTTTTATTTCTAAAGAATTATTTGATCAGTTCTCCATTTTTAAAAAAGAATTTCCTCGTTAATTTATCCGTGAGCGAGGGGAAAAATTTGTTCATATACACGGTTTCCTTTCCTGTAAAAGTCAATATGAGCGTACGTTTCCTTTTTGATATTGCTTTAATAATATGTTGTGCGCACTCTTCGGCAGTCATCAATTTTTCTTCTTTTAAAGGAGATTCTACCTGGGGCTTTGCATCTTTATTTAATGCTGCATTACGGATATTTGATTTGGTAAATCCGGGGCATACCCACATGACATTCACGCCCGTTTCCAACAGTTCTGTGCGCAAAGCTTCCAGCCATCCGTTTACTGCAAATTTACTTGCGCTGTATCCGCTCCTTCCGGGCAAACCTCTGTAACCAGCGACAGAAGACATTCCGACAATGGTTCCTTTATTTTTTAAAATTGAATCCAACGCAAATTTGGTACAATAAACGGTTCCCCAAAAATTAATATCCATCACTCTTCTCAATGTTTCGAGGGTTGTTTCCTGGAACATTCCGCGCATTGAAATTCCTGCATTATTGATCAAAATATCTATTCCATTAAATTTTTGAATAGTTGCTTCAATAAAATTTTTACAGTCTCCTTCTTTGCTGACATCGGCAACCATTGTAAATAACGATTTTCCGAAAAATTCATTTTCTAATGTCTCCAGTTTTTCAGCAGTACGGGCACAGGTTGAAACTTTTGCTCCTCTCTCCAAAAATTCTGCAACAAGCGCTTTTCCAATTCCATCAGTACCGCCGGTTACAACAACAACTTTATTTTCAAACATTCATTCGATTTTGGGCAAAAATAACAGAGAAGAAAGGAAAGAAAAATAAATTATTCAAGACAAATAATTAAGAAAAGAAAATATGCTTATTTGTTCGCTGACTGTAACAAAAATAAAAAAACCTCTGCTTTTACAGAGGCTTTAAAGTGATGTGGCTGGGACTCGCACCCAAGACCCTCCCGATTAAAAATCGGGATGCTCTTCCAACTGAACTACCGAAGTAAACTTTCAATGTATTTTCTTGATTTCATTTTTTTAATAAATAGTTCTCTTTTTTTTTGCTTCCTGCAATGTTTCAAATGACTCACTGTATTTTATTTCCCATGGAATCCCGGTTCATGTGAACCTGGAATGCCCAATATTGTGTTCATGAAGTCTTTTTTGTAGATCAGTGCAGGCGCCGATATAATATTTATGAGCTTTGCTGAAAATAAGATGTAGGTATATGGCATAAAAAATCTTTAAATTTCAATAAATAAAAAAACCTCTGCTTTGCAGAGGCTTTAAAGTGATTCGGCTGGGACTCGGACCCAGGACCCCATCATTAAAAGTGATGTGCTCTACCAACTGAGCTACCGAATCATATATTTAAATCATCTTAAACACCAGTAAAAAATTATCTCCTTTTATACCGGCTTTTTTTAAAGGAGTGCAAAAATAAGTGAAAAATTATTTGAACCAAAACTTTTAAAGAATAAACTTTCCCTGTTGCCTTGAAGCCCTTTTCAGTTGCGGAATCCAGCAAGAAAATAAATATTTCCCTTTCCTCCTTTAACATCTTTCTCCTGACACTCAAAAATCTAAAATCATTGCATGCTTTTTGATGCTTGATTGGTATGTCTAAAATTCTAATTCTTGACGATGATCTTGACCTTCTGGCGGTTGTTAAGTCTCTCCTTAGGAAGAAGGGATTTGAGGTCTTTGCGTACTCCGATTGGCGTAAGGCGTGGGAAGCAGTGAGGACTTATAAACCACAATTAATCCTGCTTGATGTTTTTCTTTCAGGCATCGATGGACTGGATATTTGCAAAAAATTGAAATCATCCATTTTTACCCGGAATATCCCGGTAATCATGTTTTCCTCTTATCCCAATATTGCAGAAACGGCTATTTATGAATATGGCGCAGATGATTTTATGCCTAAGCCGTTTGAAGTAAATGACATGGTTAAAAGGATTCATCATCTTTTAGCAAAAACGCATGCTTCAGCGTAAACATTTTCCCACTAACTCATTTCCTTCAATAACAAGTTTTCAATTGTACTGCATGGAACGAAGAATGGCTTGTGAGTTATAGTAAGATTTAGAACCTGGCCAGTTACCGAATAAGTTCCTTTTATGGTGTTGCCATAAACGGTAATTCCAAAATCGCCTGAAGTTTCATCGCCATTAAAGGTTCCATGATAATTTTCTATGGCAGCTTTTGCTTTCGCAATAACGACGCTTACCGGTTGTTGAAAAGGTATACTAAAATTGCAATCTGACATATGTTATTTTGATTAGGTGTGTGGAATTTGATGGGGAAAACCGTACCCAAATTTGTGAGATAAAGATTGTACTTTATTTTTAAAAATATTTTTTGTTTTTAAATTTTTAATAGATCATTTTATCTTTTTTCTCTTTCCATGTGTGAAAAACATGTTTTGCGTTTTCGCTTTGCAAATTTATCAAAGGAATTTTTCTTTCTTCCATTTTTGCATTTATTTCATCATAGATCATCGAATCATCAAAGCCGATTTCCGCTGCATCATTTCTGGTATTGGCAAAATAAACAACATCGGGGCGTGCCCAATAAATGGCGCCAAGGCACATTGGACACGGTTCACAAGATGTAAAAATTTCACAACCTTCCAACTGAAATGTTTGAAGAGTACTGCAAGCGTCCCTGATGGCAATAATTTCTGCGTGTGCGGTCGGATCATTCGTGCTGGTTACTTTATTATTTCCCCTGCCTATTATTTTATTATCTTTTACAACTACACAACCAAACGGGCCGCCCTCATTTTTATTAATCCCTTTTTCTGAAAGCAACACCGCTTCATTCATAAACTTTTCTTCTCTTGTCATACGCTATACTATTCTCATTTTTTTAAAGATAATTTTTAAAATTTAAATCAGCCTAATTCTACCGGATAATTTTATTGAAAAACAACGATTGTAATTTTTTGTTTCAATGCGTTACTTTTAGCAAAGCGAAAGTCGAGTAAAAATTAAAATTATTTCCAAAATGAATACGATGAATGTTGGTATCGCCTGCGATCATGGCGGGTTTGAACTAAAAAATATCCTGTTGCCTTTTTTATTAGCACACAACTTTGAAATAAAAGATTTCGGCGCTTTTGAATTGAACAGCGCAGATGATTTTCCTGATTTTGTGATACCGTTAGCCAAAGCAGTTGCACAAAAAAACGTGGATCGTGGTATTGCAATCTGCGGAAGCGGCGTGGGAGCAGCAGTTGCGGCCAACAAAATTGCAGGAGTAAGGGCAGCGTTGATTAATGAACATTTTTCTGCTCATCAGGGCGTTGAAGATGACGATATGAACCTCATTTGCCTTGGTGGAAGAGTGACAGGTTTTGCCGCAGCAGAAGAACTGATCATGGCTTTTTTAAACGCAAATTACCGTGGGGAAGAAAGGTTTGAAAGGAGGCTTCAAAAAATAAAAGCTTTAGAGACAGATAACGGTTAAAATGATCTTTTACCTTTTTTTAGATAGATGAACCTCAACATTTCAATCCTAAATTGAAATCATGAAACCTTTTCCTAAAAGAGTAAATAATTTTCTTTTATTTTAAACAACGTATGAAACAACAAATCAAAATTTTATTTTCAGATATAGGCGGAGTGCTACTTACAAACGGCTGGGGGCATCTATCAAGAATGGCTGCTGCTAAAAAATTCAATCTCAACTATGAAGAGATGGACATGCTGCACGATTTTATTTTTAATGTTTATGAAATGGGGAAAATTTCGTTAGATGATTATTTGAATACCGTCGTTTTTACACAAAAAAGAGATTTTAGCCGGGATGAATTTAAGCAGTTTATGTATGCTCAATCCGTACAACTTCCGGATACGCTTCCCTGGATGATCGGCTGGAAAAACAAGCATGAAAACATAAAAGTTATATCAATTAATAATGAGCCGCGTGAATTGAATGAATACCGCATCAAAAAATTTAAATTGCATGATTTTTTTGACGCTTTTATTTCTTCTTGCGAAGTAGGAATGCGCAAACCGGATCCGGGCATTTTTCATCTTGCTCTCGGAATCGCGCAGGCAAAACCTGAAGAATGTATTTATTTTGACGATCGTTTCATGCTGGTGGAAGCGGCAAAAAAAGTTGGAATTCGTGCTTATCAACACAACAGTTTCGAAGAAACAAAGAAGATCATGGAAGATTTGATGCAATAGAAGATTAGGATTTGATGTTGAAGAGTTTAGAAGAGTTCCATTATTGTAACTGCTTTTTGTTGAGTTTTCTGAGAAAATCTAACGGTAAAACAATTCAAGAGTTTAAGAACATTTAAAAATACAAATCCTCATTATTTATTCTTTTACTGTTCGCTCATGCCCCGCTCCTACCAAAGATTGTTTTACTTTTACACGAAATTCAATAGTGAATGAAAATATCAGAGACCATTAGAAAATAATTTAATAAATCAATAATTTTTTAGGGCAATAATTGATAAATCCGTTTGCCAACCCAAACATGAAACTTTTTCCTGAATCTGCCTCTCACCAGTTAGAATTTGATAAAATAAAGGAATTGCTTGCAGCACATTGCCGTTCAGAATATGCACTCAGAAGAGCTTTTGAATTACGCATTCATACTCATAAAAAATTTATAGAACCGCAGCTTCTACAAACACACGAATACAAACTGCTTTTCGAAAATCATTTATATTTTCCTGATGATGCTGTCCTAAACCTTTCAAAAGAATTAAAATTATTAAGCATTGAAGCGTCCATTCTTTCAGGCGAACAATTTTTGCAAATAAAAAAACTGGCAAACGCTATTCAGCAAATCTTCCGGTGGTTTTCTCCTGATAGAAAAGTGGCTTATCCTTCTCTCGCCTTGATCATAGAACAAACTTATTTTGAAAAAACAATTCCCCGGTTAATTGATGAAATCCTTGATGAATACGGCATTGTGAAAGACAGCGCTTCTGAAAAGCTCGCTTCTATCAGAATGTCGTTATATAAAAAAAGAACAGAACTTAAACGGGTTTTTGATCGAATCGTCAGCAAGTTAAAAAAGCAAGGTTACCTCACAGATATTGAAGAAAGCTTCATGAATGGCCGTAAAGTACTGGCTGTTTTTGCAGAGCAAAAACGAATGGTAAAAGGAATTTTGCATGGTGAAAGTGACAGCCGCAGGACTTCATTTATCGAACCGGAAGAAACGACTCATTTGAACAACGATATTTTTTCGCTGGAAAATGAAGAACGTAAAGAAGTAAATATCATCCTTCAAAAACTGACTTCAAAAATTCGCGTTTATCATTCACTGCTTTCCGTTTATCATGAAATTATTGGTGAGTATGATTTTATCAGAGCTAAGTCCAGACTGGCTTTGGATTACCATGGCAACCTCCCGGCGTTGCATGACAAGGCCATTGTACATTTGAAAAATGCGGTTCATCCATTACTTTTTATTTATAATGAAAAATTAAAAAAGCCGACCATTCCGGTGAACGTTTCTTTGGATGAAAAGAACCGGATTCTTGTAATCAGCGGGCCAAATGCAGGCGGCAAAACTGTTACTTTAAAAACTGTTGGATTATTGCAAATGATGGTGCAAAGTGGGCTGTTGGTTTCCTGCGACAAAGACAGCGAGTTTGGAATTTTCAAACAACTGATGATTCATATTGGCGACACTCAAAGCCTGGAATTTGAATTAAGTACCTATTCCTCGCATCTGATCAATATGAAATATTTTATGGAAAATGCCAACGGGAAAACATTATTTTTTATTGATGAACTCGGCAGCGGCAGTGATCCAAACCTGGGTGGCGCTTTTGCAGAAGTAATCATGGAAGAGCTTGCAAAAAAACATGCTTTTGGCATTGTAACAACGCATTATCTGAATCTGAAAGTAATGGCAAATAAAGTGAATGGAATCATTAATGGCGCGATGGCTTTTGATGAAAAAAACCTGAAACCACTTTACCAGCTGGCACTTGGAAAGCCGGGCAGCTCCTACACTTTTTCAATCGCAGAGCGAATTGGATTGTCGCAAAACCTGATTGAGAAAGCAAGAAAATTAGTGGATGAAAATCATTTCTCGCTTGATAAATTATTGAACAGCACCGAGCAGGACATGCAACAAATTCAATCTGAAAAAAAGAAGCTCGACATTCTGTTGAAAGAAAATGAAAAGCTGCAAAAGGAGATGCAGTACGTGATTCAAAAAGAAAAACACAAACAACAAGTAGAATTATTAAAAGAACAGAATCAAATCAACGAAGCAAAGTTTGTTTATCTGAAAGAAATGGATCGGAAATTAAAATCTATTTTGCTAGAATGGAAAAAAACGGATGATAAAAGCAAGGTTATAAAGATGATGCAGGCATTGCTTTTTAAACAACCGGAAAAACAAATTTTACAGAAAAAACAAAAGAAGATTGACAGTAAATATATAGAGATAAATGAAGCGGTAAAACAAGGGGACAAAGTAATGATGATCGCGAACCGGCAAGTTGGAATCGTGACGGAGATGCGCGGAAAGAAAGCAGTGGTGCAGGTTGGCGCCATTCCGATTACTGTAAGCATTTCAGATTTGAAAGTGGTCATAGACAAAGTCCTTGTTGAAGGAGAAGAAAAATAACTTGCTTGTCTTCCTGATTTCTATTGCACTTCCATCGAGCTTATTTCTTCCGGCGGCTTTATCTGCCGCTTTAAATAGTCCATATACCGCAGGTTCATCACTTTACTTTCCAGCCATCCATAATAATTAAAATACAGAAAATAAAGATTTTTATCAGGATCGTTTCTGTAGTCACTGAGACGTTCCAGAAAATTATTGATTAATTCATTGGCGTTTCGCTTGGAGTCGGCGGCGGATAAATGCCCCAGGAACAACATCAGTTCCCGTTCGAAAGGCCGTAGTTTTTTTCGGGCATATAAAAAGTGATAAGCAGATTTAAGCGCGCTGTCCAATCGTTCCCATTCTTTTTTTTCATAAAGAATAACCGGAAAAAATAACAGTGAAAAATACAAAATATCTTCACGCTTTATATGTTGATTTTGCTCCTTAATCACAGACAACAGGCTTTCTGCATCCTCCCATTGCTCCATTACAAAATAAGAAATACAGACAGAACCTCTGATAGACAATTGCTCGGCGGGTGACAAAATTTCGGCTGAATAATTAAATATCGTTGCCGCTTTATTATCGATTAAAATTTTTACCTGGTCAAACCGGGCAGTTTTAAGAAAGACTTTCAACTGAGTATTGAATTGAATCACTTCAAAATGCTTACGGTAAATTTCATTTATTAAATGTGCTTTTGCAATTCGGCCATAAGCAAGTATATTCTCCTGTGCCAGCTGAATATCGTTACATAAAAAATCATTATAAGAAGTGGTGTTAATAGAATTAAGAAAAAGGAGCGGATATTCATTAACGAGCTCCGTGCTATTGCTCCATAAATGATAGATGCTGCGGCAGGTATTTTTACAAGCTTCATTTTCGTGTAACATATATTGACATAATGCCAATGTATTCAGATAGAACAAAGAAATTAAACGGTGCTTCTCGTTTGCCGGCTTCATTTCATGCAAAATCTTTTTTGCTTTTTCTATTTCCTTTAATTCATCAGCGGTAATAGGAAGCCAGGAGCGATAAGTGAGCAGACGTACTTTTTCATACAAGAATCTGTTTTCCGCATAGAGTTGCTGTGAATCAATCGCATTTTTCAAAGTTGAAAAAATGCTATCGGTACTCTCCTTAAACTGCTTATAATCTTTGTATTCAAGCACTTTGTTTTGTAAGTGAAGCAACAATATCAGGAAATGGTATTTTTCATATTGCGTGGCAAGTGCTATTGCTTTTTTGCAAGCTTTTTGTGCCAGATGTAGCAGTTTTTTTTCCTGTAGCGTCTTTATTTGCTCCTGCATAAAATATAACTGGGTATCTACAGAAATATTTCTTTTTTGAAATACAAGTATGTCCAGAATGTCTTTATGGAGATAAGCTTTAAGGCCGGAAAAATGGATCTTGTTTTTAATGTCAAGAGCTTTACTCAATTCATTTTCGTCAAGAATCGAAGTCTCATCAATCAATTTGAACAGTCGTAAATGTAATGCTTCGTTTTGGTCGGCATGGCGTTTACTCATTTTTTTATAATAAGATTTTTCGCTGCTGGTTAATCCTTTTACCAAAAGGAAAATATCCGGACTGTTGCCTTCCTTTTTTATATGATGCGACATAAAAACATAATTAGAATAATATCATAATAGATGCGAAACTGCATCAGGTAACGGGGGTTTTATCTTATTAAAATCAGTGGCGTAGCAAAGCAACGTTTCCGGGATCCAAGAATTTTTAAATAGCACTAAGATCTCCAATTTGAATCTCCGAATCTTACAAACAGTAAAAGCATAAATAACGTCCTTTTCGATTTTGTATCTTCTACTATCTGATTACTAAAATTACGGCATTTTTTAATTTCTGAACTAATTGATAAATACAAAGGAATTTTTCAAAAACGCCGATATAGAGCATTTTTGATTACTAAATAAGCGGAAGATTTTTAATTGGTAAAAAACATGCTGATAGATGGCAATGCACTTTAAACGGGCTGCAAGGCGATAAAATATTTCGAAAGATATTCTTCACTCTTTCTTGTTGGTATACCAGCTTAATATTGCTTCGTGATGAAAGTCATCGAACGTCAGGTTTGTGCCAGTTGCTTAATGTCATTCAGGCGCTTGCGATACTCTTCCGTATCATTCAAAGCAACTGCCTGGTTCATCGCTTTTTCTGCCTCTGCATAATTCGGCACTTTCGTGTAAGCTAAGGAAAGATTAGCCCAATAAACGGCTACGGAATTATTGATACTGATTGCTTTTTTATAGGCAATAATTGCATCGGGCATAATATTCTGATAATAATACATGAGGCCGATCAGGTTCAAAAAATTGTCTTTTTTATCAGATACATTTAACCCTTTTTCATAAGCAGAAAGCGCATTTTTATAATCTTCCATGTCTTCATAAACCAATCCAAGGTTATCGAAATAAATTTCATTTTTATCGTCTAAAGCTATCGCCTGATTATAATACTTTATTGCGTTTGGATAATCTTTTTCGTAATAAAAAATCAACCCGTAATTGTTGTAATAAACAGCATTTTTTGGATCAAGCTCCATTGCTTTTTCTAATGCTTTTTTTGCCCGTTCATAATTGCCCAACGACCTATATGCAAGGCCTAAATTATCATAATAAACAGCATTTTTTGGATTCGCTTCAATCGCTTTTTTTATAAAATCAATCGCTGATCCGAAGTCTGATTTTTTGTAGGAAAGTTCGCCAGCCTTGCTGTTCATCATTTCATTTGCCGGCATTATTTTCAGCGCTTCTTTATAAGTGTTGAGCGCCTCGTCTGGCATATCTTTTTTTTCATACGCCAGGCCCAGGTTTTCATATAACACTTCCTCTGCGTTATTCAAGCTGAGGGCCTTCTTATAATATTCAATAGCAGCATCATAATTGCCATTCAAAAAATAAAAAACACCCAAACGGTTTTGATAAGTATAATTATCAGGTTCAAGCTCCAGGGCTTTCTTGTAGGCTTGTTCAGCCTTTTCTTTGGCACCCGTATTTTCGTAAGAAAGACCAATATTGCTGTAATAAACTGCTTCTTCTTTATTTAATTCTTTGCTTAATTCAATTGCCTTTTGATAATTTATTATTGCTTCGGGATCACTGCCTGCGTTGTAGTATGCAATTCCTAAAGCATTGTACGTATCAGCAGAAGGTTGAATGGAAAGTGCCGTTTGATAAGCTTGTACCGCATTCGGCCAGTTTTTTAGCTGTATGTATGATAATCCTGAATTTTCATAATACACCGCTAACTTTGGATTCCTGGAAATCGCTTTCTGGTAATATTTTATTGCTTCTTCGTTGTGATTTAATTTGTAACAGCATATTCCGGCGCGGTTATTAAAATATTCATCTTCAGGTTGCAGTTTTAATGCCTGCAAATAGGTATTATAAGCATCTTCATAAAGATCCTGGTTTTCCTGGTATTGGCCCAACAGTTTCAAAGATTCGATATTATTGGGGTCAAGTGTTAATCCTTCTTTTAAGACGCGAATCACTTCCGGAAAATTTTTCTCTTTTACCAATACTAAAGCCAGTTTATAATAAGAATTGGTGGATTCCGGCTCTAGTTCTGCTAATTTCTGATAAGCAGCTTTTGCCTCAATAAATTGACCGGAATCTTCATATGCAAGGCCGAGATTGTCCCAGTAAACGGATATAGAAGGACTGTTTTCAATGGCTTTTTTATAAAATGCAATAGCTTCCTCATACCTTTTTTTCCGATACAGGAAAACGCCAAGCCGGTTTAGATAAACGGAGTTTGAAGGTTCGGCTTCTATGGTTTTGCGATACGCATTTTCCGCCTCTTCGTCGTTATTTAGTTTTTCATAAGCGAGTCCAATATTATCATATAAAACTGCTTCTCCTTTTCCGAGCCTGATTGCATTTTTGAAATGTTCGACAGCCTCATCATATTTCTCCTGCTTCAGCATGAACACGCCAAGTGTATTTTGATCACTATAGCTATCCGGGTCAATTGAAGCTGCCTGGAGATATGCTTCTTCCGCTTCTTTCATTTTGCCGGAGCTTTCATAGGCAAGTCCTATATTTTCAAAAAGTTCGGCGTCGTCTTTCTTAAGATCAATAGCATGTAAATAATTGCTGATAGCCGGCTCGAATTGGTTTAATTTAAAATACGCAATTCCCAGTTTTTTAAAAATAGTCCAGGAGGGATCAAGCGCAGCTGCTTTCTCATAACACTCTGCAGAAGCAGTGAGGTTTTTTAACTCGTCATGGAGAAGTCCCATATTTGCATAATAAACAGCAACGTTTGGATTAAGATCAATCGCCTTTTGATAATACTTTTTTGCTTCTTCAAAATTCTGATCGTAAAAATATTTAATGCCCAGGTTATTGTATAAAACAGAATTTTGCGGCTCCGCTTCAATCTCGCTCTTTAATTTTTCGATTTCTTCCTGGCTGCTCATGAGTGTAAATATTTTAACGATAGATTTTTTGTTGATGCGGTTATTTGGGTCTTGCGGCACTACCATGTTCCATACTAAAAGAAGCGTTTTCCGGTTGTTTAATTTCCGTTTGTTTTACAAGTGTCGCTGCTGAAGAATTCGCGATGTTATTGGAAAAATCTTTTAAAGAAGGCTCCTGGAAGCTGGCACTTTCTATATCCTTGTCTTCCTGACTTGCATTTACCGCCAGTTGACTATTTATAAAGGCATCTGCGCGTTTTTTTATGTAAGGAATATCTTCATAAAGTTTTTTTATCTGAACAGCGAGTTTGATATCTTTATTTTCCTCCATGTTTTTTAATGCCTTCTGTGCTTCGAGCACCCTGATTGTGAGATCATCCATTTCATTTTCAAACCTGCTTTCAGGATACTTTTCCTTAAAGAGCAGTAATTTTTTCATACTAGGATCCTCACGCAACTCTGACCAGTCTTTATCTTCCTGATTTTTGAACTTTATATTTTTACAAAAAAGAAAGCCATTTACGTTTCCCTGCAATACGGGCCTTGGTTCAGGTATATCAGCATCAACTGATTTCTTTAGTTCTGCTATTTCTTTGCGAAGCTGGATGTATACTTCACCTATGGTAATAAAATCACGTCCGGGTTCTGTTCCCTTTCCGATCGTGTTTAAGAGCGCTTCTGTAAAATAAGTAGGTTTTTTAGGTTCCTGCGGATTAAATTTTGCCACATTGTCTTTGCCGGCAGCAAACAAATAATAAATACCGTTTTCAGATTCGTCAAGTTCCGTTTTATCTTCAGGTAAACTTTTTGAGATCAACGAATCAGCATCACCCTGGTTTTCTTTGCTCTGAGCTGCATAACAGCAATCCAATATAACGATCAGTTCCTTTGCGCCGAACGCTTCCAGATAAGAGAATAACCGGTGAGAGTTAACTGATGTAATTTCATAATCACTCCGGACCGTATCATTTGACGCAAAAAAAAGATTCGAATCTTCTCCCGGTATTCCGTGGCCACTGTAATAAAAGATCAACCTGTCAAACAGATCTTTTTCTAAGAAAGATTTTGTTTCATGTTTTACAGTCAATAATATTTCCTGTGATGTTTTGTTTTTGATTTCCACCAGATGTTTCGCGTCATCAGGAATGCCAAAATAATTCGCATCAGTAAAAATCTTCTTAAGCAAGTCCATGTTTTGCTCCACGTTTGGGATGTCTTTTTTTTCTCCGCCCCAGGCGGGAAACATGGAATTACCAACCAGAATTACTTTTGTTTTTTGAACATCCATGTTCAGGGTTTTTGCGACTGATCCTTAATTTTACCAACCACTTCTACTATTTGTTCGGGCGATAGTGTATTTGCGGGGATGATAACTCCATTAGGCAAATGGATTCTTTTGTCATGCTGTTGCGCCCATGTATTCAGAAGGGTAACGATTCCTTTTACTACTTCATCTCCACCAGCAAGTTTCAGCAGCAGGCTGCCGATGAAGCTGCCCAGTCCCTGCTCCCCTTCTTTATGTACTGTTCTTGCCATTTCAACTTCATTAAGTCCTTTTGCACTACGGTTTTCAAGAAAATCTTTAAGGCTTTTAGCATCTGTAACTGCATCGTCGCCTTCTACGCGGATAGTTAGTTCCATGAAATTAATTTTGTAATGAAAGTTATGATTTTTGAAAAATAAAAATGTAAGAATTACCGGTTTTACAATTTGGGATTTATGGATACCAATTTCTTCAACTTTCAACCTTGAACCTTCAACTTTCAACCTTACCTCAACTGATACGCTGCGATTGTTTTATGAAGAAATGTTGGCACATAAACAATCTTTTTTGCCGCATTATAACCAATGTCGGCCGAATTGATTTTCTGATCATGAGTTTCAAGTAACGTTTCTACTTTGCCATTTGCATGAACATAATAAATATAGCCAACCCACGATGTAGCAAGGAAATCACCATTACCAAGCGGTTCTATTCCATCGATGCCTTCTGTGACGGTTGCAATCAAAGCGATTTTTTTATTTACATCTGCTTTCTTTAAATCTTTTCCTTCTGCAAAAATTAAATCATTCCCTATTGCTTTCAACCCGTTGGCGCCGTTGACATTTTCAAGAAATAAAGAAGGCTGATCATTTTCGATCTTCCAGATTTTACTGGTTTTGGAATCGGAAACATAGACTAGGCCTTTGTTTGAAACGGTAATATCATTTAATCCTGAAGCGTCCGGAATCGCAATTTTCTTTTCTACTTTTCCTTTGCTAATATCAATCACCACCACGTCACGGATGTCTGCGGCATAAAGACGATTTCCAAATTTTCCCAAACCCTTGGGTGCGTTTAAACCGGTTATAAAATTTGTATCAATTATTTTTCCTGACAAGGATAATTTGCCTACACCTCCTTTTCCGTCTTCATCCCAGCCGCCACCATCTATCAAAGAAACATACAGAATGTTTTTGTTTAGATCCGGTAAAACGGATTCAGGAACACTAATGATAGTGTCAGTTTCCCAAAGTTTTACCAGTTGATGTTTTTGTGCATTTAAAGAAAAAGAAATAAAAAAAATAGCGGGGAAAAGAAGTTTCTTCATAAAATGATTTTTTAGAAGTGAGGAAATCAACTTCAATTTAAACCAATTCCTTCTTTTTGTAATATTTTTTTCTAAATATTTTATGCCAATTGAATCATCGTCATTTCTGATCTGATGTCAACTGCCGCCTATGATTCCTGTCAGAAACCGAAAATGTAAATTTGAAATATTTGTTCTTTTACTGAACGAAATGTCAGTATTTGTTCTTCACTGAAAGAATGTGGTTTGTGAAAACACAAACACGGCAAATGTTTTTTAAAGCAATTCAATGACGGTTATTTCTGCCAGAATCCCTACCCTGCCCGGATAGCCAATAAATCCAAAACCCGGGTTCACATATAATTTTTGCTTTCCTTCTTCATACAGTCCGTCCCATTCTTTATAAACATATTGAACCGGGCTCCATTTAAATCCGGGAATTTCTACGCCGAATTGCATTCCATGTGTATGACCGCTTAGCGTCAAATCTACATCAGAATATTCGGGCCGCACCTGCGCGTCCCAATGGCTGGGATCGTGACTGATCAGGATTTTAAAAGGATATTTTTCTGCACCTGCATATGCTTTTTTCATGTTGCCATATCTTGGGAAATGTGCCTTGGCACTCCAGTTTTGAATTCCGATCAAAGCAATTTTATCGCCATTTCTTTCCAATTCTACGTGTTCGTCCATCATCAGCCGCCATCCAAGTTCTGCATGAATCTTTGCCAGGTTGATCAAATTTTGTTCTTTCGTTACACCTTGATAAGGCCACTTCACATAATCGCCATAATCGTGATTTCCAAAGGTTGAATATACGCCCATTGGCGCTTTTACTTTGTTGAACACGTCCATGTAATTCAGCATTTCGGGGGCACGGTCATTCACGAGGTCGCCACTAAAAATAACCAGGTCGGCATTTTGAGCAATTATTTTTTCTACGCCATGTTCCACTGCTTTTTTATTCATAAAACTTCCCGAATGCACATCACTGAAATGAACAATTTTTAATCCTTTGAAACCAGGTGGTAAATTATCAAATGCAATTTTTATTTTTTTTACACGGTAATTGTATTTATTAGAAAATCCATAAATCAAACTTCCAAAAAGTGTCGTACCTGCCGCTAGCCCAATCCAGCTAAGGAATACAGAACGACTGATGCCATCGCCATTCATCTGCGAAACTTCTGTATTTCTAAAAAAAGCTTTTCCTGCAAGCCATTGAATCAATCGTCGCACATCGTCGATCAGGAAGAAAACCGAGGAGACCAATTGGCCAAAAACAAAAGCAAGAATGCTTGCGAAAAGATACGTTCTTACTTTCTTTGGCAAAAATTCAGGACCGGTAAAAATAAAAAGCACCAGTCCGGCTATGGCTACAACCGCAATGATCCAGTAAATAACATAAATGATACTTCTTAACCTGGAAGAAGCAGAATGAGTTACTGATTTTATCGCCATGAAAACGTAGATATCCAGCAAGATCATGATCAAAATGATGATAAAAGTTCCAAAAGGAGTACGCATTTTTTATTTTAATTTAACCAGTTAATAATTCAGAAATTCATCTATTTGTTTGTTTACTGCCAGCAGCGTTTCATCATTCAGATGGCCCTCTTTATCGATTACTTTATCAATGATTGAAATAGGAAGTTTGTTATAAAAAACATTCATTTTCATAAAATGCAGGGTGTCGGAAAGATGATCCATTCCGCGCAGATTGCCCGCCCTTCCGGTGGCTACTCCGGTAAGCAACGCCTTTTTGTAATTCCATACTTTGCGGGTATCGCTGTTGTCAATCAGCGCTTTCAGAACGCCGGGATAGGAACCATTATATTCAGGGATAATAAAAATAAATTTTTGAGTCGGAATTAAAATTTCTGTTTCTGCTGTTATAATTTCATCTGAACGATGAAGAACGTCAAGTCCTTTTAAAGAAAAAATGTGTGCGTCAATATTCTTATTTTTCAGGATGCGTTGATATTCCTTCGCCACTTTTTCCGTATGACTTCCAACGCGGTTCGTGCCGCTGATTATCGTGTACATGGGCATAAAATTACTTGCTTTTCGGTTTATCCACTTACGTAAATAAAAAATTGTTAGAAGTTAGGGGATTAATAAATGGTTTTTAACCGTAGATTATGCGTTAATATTAGGGCTAATAATTAAATTTGCCGGATTGTGGTGAATGGTGGTGAATAGTGAATGGAGTGAATAGTCAATAGTGAATAATGAATAGCGAATGGTGAATGTCTCAAATAATGAGAATTTTAATTTTGAGAAAATTATAAAGAAGGATTGAATGAATCCAAATCTAAAAGAAAAAGAATAGCGAAACGAATTATGGGAAAAATCATAGGAATTGCAAATCAAAAAGGTGGTGTCGGAAAAACAACTACGGCGATTAATCTCGCTGCCAGTCTTGCTGTATTGGAGTTTAAAACGTTACTCGTTGATGCAGATCCGCAGGCAAACAGTACCACCGGTGTTGGTTTTGATCTCCACAATGTAACGACAGGCCTTTACGATTGCATGGTAAATGAGACGCCGGCAAAAGATGTGATCTTAAAAACAGAAATCCCATACCTGGATCTGATGCCTTCACACATTGACCTCGTTGGTGCGGAAATCGAAATGATCAGTTATCCTGATCGTGAAAGTGTTTTGAAAAATGTTTTAAAACAAATTCGGGATGAATATGATTTTATTATCATCGATTGTTCTCCCTCATTGGGATTGATCACCGTAAACGCACTGGTGGCTTCGGATAGTGTTGTAGTGCCCGTTCAGGCTGAATTTTTCGCTTTAGAAGGATTGGGAAAATTATTAAATACGATTAAAATAGTGCAAAACCGGCTCAATCCGGAATTGCAGATCGAAGGCCTTTTGATGACGATGTATGATGGAAGATTGCGGCTCTGCAACCAGGTGGTAAATGAAGTGCGCCATCACTTCGAAGAACTGGTTTTCAGCAGTGTAATCCACCGGAATACCCGGCTGAGCGAAGCGCCAAGTTTTGGAAAACCTGCCATCCTTTACGATGCGGAGAGCAAGGGCGCCATTAATTACTTGAATCTGGCGAAAGAGGTTTTGCAAAAAAACAATATGACGAAAATGAATCAGACAGATAAAGTTTTGGAGCATCCATAGACTTTTTAAATTATCCAATTAAAAGATGAAGACGACCACGCCAAATAAAAAAGACGCATTAGGAAAAGGAATCCGTTCGTTGTTGCAGAATATAGACAGCGATCTTTCTGTGACTGAAAAAAATTTAATTAAAGATTCTTCCGATAAAGGAAACCCGGCAAATGCAAGAATTCCATTAAGCCAGATAGAAGCAAATCCGGAACAGCCACGCCACGATTTTGATGAAAATGCATTAAGTGAATTAGCAGCGTCTGTAAAAATTCATGATATAATTCAGCCACTGACTGTTACTAAAATTACCAATGGAAAGTATAGGATCATCGCCGGGGAAAGAAGATTTCGCGCGGCTAAGATCGCCGGTCTCCCCGATGTTCCAGTTTATATAAGAGACGTAAAAGATTCAAAGATTCTCGAACTCGCTTTGCTCGAAAATTTGCAAAGAGAGGATTTGAATGCGATTGAAATTGCGCTTAGTTATAAACAATTGATGGAAGAACTCGACTATACACAAGATCAGCTTGCAGAACGGATGGGCAAAGAACGCAGCACGGTTACCAATTACATCCGCCTTCTGAAATTACCTCCTGATATTCAGGCAGCGGTAAGAAACGGAAATATCAGTATGGGCCATGCCCGCGCTTTAATTAACGTAGATGTCGTTGACAAACAATTGTACATTTTTAATGAAATAAAAACCAAAGAGCTTTCTGTTCGCCAGACAGAAGACCTTGTGAGAAAGTTATACACTCAGGGTAAAAACACTGTTAATAATCAGGTAAAACCAACGCTACCACCATCTTTAAAGAAAATTGAAGATAATTTAGCATCTCATTTCAGCACGAAAGTAAAAATGACTCACAGTAAAAAAGGGACCGGCAGCATCACTTTTGATTATTTTTCTATCGAAGAATTAAGTTCACTTTTAGATAAGATGCAGGTTTCGGTGGATTAAAATTATGGCAGCACAAACTACTATTTTTACCATTTTACTCCTACTCCTTTTATTGCCCGGAAGTGTCCTCTTTGCGCAGCAACACGATACATCTCTTATAAAAAAGAATGCAGAAATTATAAAAAAAGAAGACACAACCCTGGCAAAACCGGCCGATACTTCTATTACAGAAAAACACGATACGGTTATTTTAAAAAGTAATGTTCCGGATACTTCCGGTAAAAGTTTGCTGGCTTCAGACACCGCAGTAAAAAAATTTAATCCGAAAACGGCCATGCTTCGCTCGGCTATTTTGCCCGGGTGGGGACAATGGTACAATAAAAAATATTGGAAAATTCCGATTATTTACGGCGCCCTGGGAACTACAGCCTATGTATTTTTTTATAATTTACACACGTATCGAGACTTGAGAAATGCCGTAATTTATCGCTCACGTGCTACGCATGCGGATAGCATGAGGGTAGCACCGGATCTTCAAGAATACACCACCCAGGATCTCAGACTTAACCGGAATATTTTCAGGCAAAATATAGATTATTCAGTTTTGGTTTTTCTTGGTTTCTGGGCATTGAATGTAGTTGATGCCACTGTGGACGCACATTTGAAGGCTTTTGATGTAAGTCCGGACATAGGAATTAAAATTCAACCGGGACTATCAAACATGAATAATCCCGGAGTTTCTTTGGTGTTCTTTTTCAAAGAAAAAAATTCAAGACCACTGTTGCCGCTGCCGTAAATTTATCTTTTATTTTTAATCACTTTTTTATGAAAATCGCTTTATTAGGATACGGTAAAATGGGACACGCCATTGAAGAAATTGCTTTGCAAAGAGGCCATGAAATTGTATTACGAATTACTGATGAAAACCTGCAGGAGCTCACGCAAGAAAATATTCAACGAGCAGATGTTGCCATTGAATTTACCAATCCGCATAGTGCGGTCGAAAATATTTTATTTTCTTTAAATGCAAATGTGCCGGTTGTGTGCGGTACTACCGGTTGGCTGGATCAACTAGAAACGATTGAAGAGAAATGTAAGGAAGTCAACGGCGCTTTTTTATATGCGAGCAATTTTAGTATCGGGGTAAATATTTTTTTTGAACTAAATAAAAAATTAGCAACCCTCTTAAAGCCGCACCCCTCCTATCGTGTAGCGATTGAAGAAACTCATCACACCCAAAAAAAAGATGCGCCAAGTGGAACGGCAATCACACTCGCTGAACAAATCATTCAGACATTACCCGAAAAAAACAAATGGATAAACGCGGAAACTCAAAATGAAAACGAACTTTCCATTATCAGCAAAAGAATTGATGAAGTACCCGGCACACATTCTGTAAAATATTCTTCGCCGGTAGATGATATTGAAATTATTCACACGGCGCACAATCGAAAAGGCTTTGCAGAAGGCGCTGTGCTCGCGGCTGAATTTCTAGTAGATAAAAAAGGTGTGTTTTCTATGAAAGAAGTGCTCGGTTTGTAATTAAGTGTTACTTTAACATTTTGCGGAAAAATGTTCGGATAAATACCATGTGTAAAAACATCGTTCCAAGGTATCATTGTTAGTTTTAACTATCGTTCTGTTTCGTAGGAGTAGCAGTGAGAATTTGCAGAAAACCTATCAAATATACATCTCGAATATTTTATTCAAAAAATACAAAATTCACTTATTTATTTCTCTGCTGCATCAGGAAAACTATCCATTTTATTTCACCACATCTCGACCCGGAGCTTAAATATATTTAATTATTGCTTTCACGATCTCGTTAATATCTCCATCGAAATGATGGCCACCAGGAAGTATTTCCGTTGTGTGTTTAACGGTAATTTTTCCGGCATCAAGACCCTTATCATCACTACTGTTGAGAATAACGATCTTTTGGTTTGAAATTTTATTTACTTCCGTTAAAACATCCATACCCCGCCGTTTGCCGGAGCCAAATAAATCGGCGATATGAATTACAAAATCGGTGCTTCCTGATGAAGCCAGAAGAAAGGAAACTTTTATCTTATCAGCAATGTTTTTCGGCAAGCGGTTCAGCACATAAGGCAAAACATCGGCACCGAAAGAATAGCCAATCAATACAATTTGTTGGTTAGGACGCCTTGCAATTTTTTTTGATAGAAAATCACTAATATCTTCTGCAGTTCCCGCAGGTGTTTTTTGGCTCCAGAAATAGGATTTGGAATCCATCGCGTCTACGTCAAATCCCTCTTTATTTATGGCAGTGCATAATTCATTGGAAAATCTGTTAAGGCCGCCGTCGCCGGAAATATAAAAAACCAGCGGCTTGTTATGCGCCGATGCATCCCATTCTTTCATTGGAAGCGTTTGTGCAGCCGCGCCAAATGTCGAAAAAAGAAGAAGTAGGTATATGCTCTTATTCATAATTTATTATTGAGGTTGCATCACTTTGTTTAAAGCAGCAGGCAATTGCAGCAAGTCATAATCGGTATCATAAACCAGGTATTTATCTTCCCAAATAGTGGCATATTTCTCTTTAAAATCGCGCAAACCCTGGAAGTGCCTGAAACGTTTAAGCTTTTCAGCCGCATATTTAATTATTTGCTCGGCGGGACTATCCGGTTCTGAAATTCCGGTCATCGGCACTAATCCAAGATTGATGTATTTACATTTATTTTCTCTCGCATATTGTACCATTTTGATGATCAGCGCATCCATACAGCCGCCGGGAGCAGCGCCTGTTTTCCGAATGAGATCATAAGTACATTCTTCCGGAGCATAGTCAGGAATAATATTTAAAAATGCAACGATTTTGCCTTCCGCATCTTCCGAAGTGATCACATCCTGCTGAGCAATTTCTTCCGCATTGAACATTCCCTGGGAAAATATTTGTTCATCCTTTCCATAATAAGCCAGCCACTCATCAGATATTTTTTGCAGTTCTGCTACCAGTTCGGCTGGAAGAGGATGACGATAAATTTTAGTCACAAATCCTTTTTTCTCCAGGCTGTTCATTGCATTCCGTAACGATTTTTTATTTCTTCCTTCCATAGTAAAATTTTCCGCTTCCAATATTGCTTCCTGTCCTATAAGTATTTTTTTCTTCCTTAGCTCATTAAACCATAGGATGCTGTTTTCATCTACCCGGTAGAATGCAACTTTTAATCCCATTTTCCGGCACTGATTGTAAAACTCTGCTAATATTTCCGGTTTGTTTTCTTCGGCACACACTGGTTCTTCCAACACAATGGCAAAACCATTCGCAATCCGGTAGGCTAAAAACCCGTCGCACAGCTCAGAAAAGAAAAGCAATTTATCCTTTGAAATTTTGAAATAATCCATTGCCGAATTTCCATACTCACTTAATAAGAAGTTCGCCCGTTCCCTTCCTGAACCCGATGGAGGCTGAAGCTTAATATAAGGTTTGATGAGCGTAAACAACAGGAACGCCCAACTGAAATAACCGAGTAACTGAAAGAACCATAGAAACTGATGCCCTACCGGCGTTTGAGGCTGTATTGTATCATTTCCATTCAATAAAAAAAACTCAAATGAATAAAGGATCGATTGTTTCCAGGTAAAATCGATTCCAAAAGCTCTTGGATTGATAAAATAAAAACTTACAAATCCAAAAACCAATACCGATAAAAACACAATGACCACAGATAATAAACCAACGCGCACCAATTTGAGATTACTTTGGATTAGGTATTGCTTTCTGCTGAGCAATAATAATACAAGGGTGATGGCAGCAAAAACAGCTTCATAATAATCAAGGGCTTTTGTAAGATTGCCGATGAGCGACAGCACAGACAACAAAATTGCCAATCGCCAGGCGTTTTTTAATCCTTTAAACATATATGCCGACGTGATGAGAAGTACCAATCCTATAAAAAGAACAAGTGCATTCGAGGCATTGATCGCATCCAAAGGAAGAAACTGGTGGAGTAATTTCAGCCGAGGATGAGATGGAGGCTTTACAACAGAAATAATATTAACGATCCCCAAAGCAAAGATGAGTAATGCCGGCGCAATCCGGATAAATAGTTGTCGCCCGCGCCATGCAAAAGCGACGATGCCAAATAACATGGGCAACCAAAATTCAAAGACACGGTATAGAATGGTGACAGACAACGCCTGAACCGTAGAGTAGCCGTACATTTCGAGGATATAAACGAGCGACATTTCCACCGCGCCAAGGCCACGTAGAAAGGGAGAAACTACCATCAGCAAAACAGTAACCATATAACCTACCGCTGCAGCCATCAGGGATGGAGAAACGCCGAGCGCCAGCATGGCGACATAAATTGAGGCCATGCCGCTTAATTCCACTCCGACGGAGAATCCAATAGCACCGGCATATTTTTTTTGCTGAACATTGGCAGCAAAGAGTTCATCGATCACCGGCGACGCGCGTGGAAATTTTTTTTCAATAAACTGATATAACTTATTTTTTTGTTTCAGTGACCTGGCAAGCCACACAAGGCCCAGCATTAGGAGAACAACAAAAATCAATCCTACCCATGCACTTTTAAACTGCCTGCCCGGCGACAATGTGAGAAGAACCAATACCGGAAGCCCGACTAAAAAAACAGTGGATAAACCTGCGAAGCCATATAAACCGCTCGCCTGCCCGATTTGTGTTTTATTGAAGCCTCTTTTTCTTAATTGTGAAGGCGTATAAGCCAAAGCGCTTACGCCTCCGGCAGGTAAAAAAATACTTAAAAAATTCCTTTTTAGAAAAAGTTCAAAGGAATCGATCCATTTTAAAGGTAAACCAATAGAAGAAAAACTGCTGATGTACATGCCGCTTTGCAAAAACACATATATAAACGTAACGCCAACTCCCGCCAAAATCCAAAAAGGATCAGCATTTTCAATGTTTGGAATAATTTGTATCAGTTCTTTCCGCTCGCTTCTGAAAAATACAAATGCCAGCAGGATCATCAGGAGTCCAAGTATTTCTTTCCAATAAAGTTTTGGAGAAAAGAACTGCCTGTTTTTATATATATTAGATAGTTTCAGGGGCAATTTTTTGGGTAAAGATAAATAATCGTTTACTGTGAAAATTCAGATTGAATGGTTAATTGATTTGTCAGCCAACAGAGAAATAATACAAATTTTTGTTTCCCCTACAATCAATAAAAAAGCCTTCAGAAAATGAAGGCTTTTAAGTTTTAAAATACTTTAAAATTTAGAAATTATAAGCGAGGCGCAAATTTAAAGATCCTGTAGTAGCGCTGTTTCTGCTGGATGCAAGATACTTAAGCGCAATATCAAAATTTGGGCTTACATAATATCCGAGACTCGGTGCGTAAGCAAATGCACCACTTCCGCCTTTTGTTGTTGAAATTGCATAACCCAACTGAGCGTGACCATACATTTTTCCGGTTTCTCCGAAAAAGAATTTTGCACCGGCAAGAATAGGAATGATGCCGAAAGTGCTTTTAATGCCGGAGCCGGAAGGAACATCTTTTATTTTGTACGCTTCATATCCGACGCTGCCGGTAATTTTTGTAGTTGGTGCTACTGCGAAATCAGCTTGCAAATCTGCGCCATAAGCGATGGAAAGACCGGTGGTAGTAGGAATTCCAACATTTACTCCAAGGCTTAAATTGGTTGACTTTGCGTCCTGCGCCTGTGCGCCTATTGTTGTAAATGCAACAACGGCAAATACTAGAAGTAACTTTTTCATTTTTTTGTTTTTTGTTTTACAAATGGGTTTAAATTAACTACATTTAAAATGCAAATATCTATAATCTTTTGAATTTCACAATAAATGCTTATACGTATTTGTTAAAAAAGATTTTATTTTACCGAAAACAAACAGACATAAAAAAAGTGTCCCAAAAATTTTGAAACACTTTTTTTACTGGTATTCTAATGCGATTACCGGTTGAAAAAGTAATGAACCCCAACCATGAAAGCACTGTTTTTGACACTAGCATCACTTCCGCCCGCATCTTTTGCAATATTTGATAATCCAACCTGGTAGCGTGCGTCGATACCAAACCCATTAGCTAAAGTATAACCAACTCCTAAAACACCAGATACTTCAATTGGTTTATATTCGTCTTTATCATCTATAGTTTGACTGTCGTCGGTACTTTTTGATTTTGCAGAAAGTAAATAACCTATTTGTGGTCCTGCGAAAACAGAAAAGCCTTGTGACTTATATTTAGCCAAAATGGGTAAATTGATATATCCAAGATTTTCTGTTGCAGAAGCACTCATGCCGCTGTCAGTTACTTTTATCTTAGCTCCCATAGAAGAATAAAATAATTCCGGTTGTATTGCAAATTTTTCTGAAACGCCAATTTCTGCAAGGGCACCGGCATAAAAGCCAATTTTTGTTGTTAAGGAAACAGACATTCCATTGCTGGACATCTTCATGTTTGAGGCTGTCATACCGCCCTTTAAGCCGAAAGAAGTTGTTTGTGCTTGTGTGGACGCTGCTGAAAATGCAATAGCAGCAATTGCCAATAGTAATTTTCTCATTGTGGGTGTTTTGTTTTGTTTTGTTTTAAAAAAATGAGGTGCAAATATCAACAATTATTTCTAAACAAAACAATACCATGACAGTTTTTTTTAGGATGCGGGTGCGGAGATTTCGCTTTTCAGGTTTTCAATCATGTCAGTAGTCATGGTAGCAAGATCATATTTTGGCTTCCAACCCCAATCGTTTCTGGCTACAGAATCATCAATGCTTTGAGGCCAGCTTTGCGCAATTTGCTGGCGATAGTCCGGCTCATAGGTAACGGTGAAACCGGGAATATGCTTTTTAATTTCCGTGGCTATTTCTTTGGGAGAAAAACTCATTCCGTGAATATTATAAGATGTCCGCACAGAAATTTTTCCAACCGGCGATTCCATCAATTCAATGGTAGCGCGGATTGCATCGGGCATGTACATCATGGGCAAATAGGTGTCTTCTTTTAAAAAACAAGTGAAATGATCTTCTTCTAATGCATCATGAAAAATTTCTACCGCATAATCTGTGGTGCCGCCGCCGGGTTCGCTTTTATAACTTATTAATCCCGGATAGCGCAAGCTTCGTACATCAATATCATAGCGGTGATTAAAATAATTGCACCAGAATTCACCGGCATATTTGCTGATTCCATAAACCGTAGTTGGTTCGATCACCGTTTTTTGAGGACAATTGGTTTTAGGAGATGTAGGCCCGAAGACCGCGATACTGCTTGGCCAATATACTTTGTGCACATTTTCATCTTTGGCAATTTCCAAAACATTCAACAGGCTTTGTGTATTCAGATGCCAGGCAAGATTTGGATTTTTTTCGCCGGTGGCAGAAAGAATTGCTGCCAATAAATAGATCTGTGTAATGTTTTGTCGGATGACCTGCACATGCAACATCTCTTTGTTCATCACATCGAGGCTCACGTAAGGGCCGGTACCTTTCAATAATTCATTTTCGGCACGCAAGTCAGAAGCTACCACATTTGCGCCGCCATAGATTTTTCGTAGTTCCAGAGTCAGCTCCACTCCTATCTGACCGCAAGCGCCGATTACCAATATTTTTTCTTTGATCATATTATTTTTTAAGCGACAAAGTAAAATCTAAAAAGGGTAAAGGCAAAATAGATGCGGAAAACTGAGCAATCGATTGTTTAAAGCAAATAATTTAATTAGCGGTAATTCTTAGCAGTATTTCAATGTTCAAAAAGTTTCTTTATAAATGATTTATGTATTGCAGTAAATAAAGAAATAAAGGTGATTTTTTATCTTACGATAGTATCATTTTTTAAAAAGAAAGAAAACCGCTGCAATCAATAATCCAAAACCGACCAGGTGATTCCATCGAAGGGGTTGATCTTTAAAAAAAAACAACATAAAGACAGTGAAAACAGACAGCGTAATTACTTCCTGGATTATTTTAAGCTGCCATAATGAAAAAGGGCCGCCATCTTCAGAAAAACCGATCCGGTTTGCAGGAACCTGGAACATATATTCAAAAAAAGCGACGCCCCAACTCATCAGAATTATCAAAAAAAGACTTACGCCCACGAGCTTATTCATTTGTTTCAGTTTCAAATGGCCGTACCAGGCGAGCGTCATAAAGGTATTGGAACAAATCAATAGAAAGACAGTAAGAAGGGCTTTTTTTATCATCGGGAAGTTCTTTTTTAAGTATTTAAGGTTTAACCGTGAAGGCTAAAAGCTAAGCAGTGCTACCCGTTCTGTTTTCATTCGGCGCTTTCCCTTTTCAGCTTTCTGCTTTCTAACCAATTATTTTGCCATCTTTCATATGCAACAGCCTGTCGCTCAATTGGGCAAGCTCTTCATTGTGTGTCACAATTAAAAATGTTTGCTTAAAACGATTGCGAAGGTCAATAAACAAGTTGTGTAACTCTTTTGCATGAGCAGAATCAAGGTTGCCGGTTGGTTCATCTGCCATTACGATGGAAGGATTATTTATCAACGCCCTTGCTACCGCCACGCGTTGTTGTTCCCCACCCGAAAGCTCGCCAGGCTTGTGTTCTCCCCGATCTTTCAGGTTTAATAATTCCAGTAATTCTTCGGCCCTTTTCTGCACATCGCGGTTTTTTCTGGCGGCTATCCATGCCGGAATACAAATATTTTCTAATGCAGAAAATTCCGGAAGCAAATGATGGAATTGGAAAACAAACCCAATATGCTCATTTCTGAAAGAAGCCAGTTTTTTCCCTTTTAACATACTCACATTTACATTATCAATAGATATCTCCCCTCTATCGGCGTTATCCAACGTGCCAAGAATGTGTAATAACGTACTCTTCCCTGCTCCGGAAGAACCGGCAATACTCACAATTTCACCTTTTGAAATCTCTATATTCACCCCCTTCAATACCGGTAAAGGGCCATAATTTTTATAAATACCAGTCGCTTTTAACATGATTAAATGCAAAGTAAAAATGAAATGAAAAAATTAAAAAAATAAATAAAGATGCACAATATAATGGATA
>JAICYZ010000143.1 GCA_025933935.1 Chitinophagaceae bacterium | reverse complement strand
CTTTCATTGGCATACTCTTCATTGCCTGGGATTCAATTTTTACCCACCTCGGGGTATGGAAATTCAATCCACGTTATGTTTCCGGAATCTATGTTTTTAACCTTCCGATAGAGGAAATACTTTTTTTCATTTGCATTCCGTTTTCGTGTGTGTTCACTTATTACTGCCTCAACAAATTTTATAATCTTGCGTGGAAGTCAAAAACAGAAACTATTTTTTGCGTCGTGGTTTCAGTGCTCCTATTGATAACGGGACTCATATTTGCTGATAAAATTTATACTTCTGTAACTTGTATCAGCACTGCCATTGTTTGTCTTCTTTTAAAGTTTGTGTTTAAAGTTGAGTGGTTTGGAAAAGCAGTAAGCGTGTATGCGATACTGTTAGTTCCTTTCCTAATCGTCAATGGAATCCTTACTGGTACCGGATTAGAACAGCCAGTCGTTATTTACAATAAAACACAAAATCTCAATATTCGTTTGTTTACTATACCGGTAGAAGATGTATTTTATGGATTTGAGTTGTTTCTTTTGAATTTGTTTATCTATTTAAAATTGACGAAAATTCTTTTTGTAAAAAACAAATCGACAAGTGAGAAAGATTTGGTTACCGTCAAAAATTATTTTTATGAAAAAGACATTACAAGTAGCTAACGGCATTGCTTTATTGGCAACGATAATCATCAATTATCTTTCAAACACGGGTGTTCTAAATGGAAATACGATGAAGACCATTTCTGATAAGTATCATAATTATTTTACACCTGCTGGTTACGCGTTTTCTATCTGGGGATTAATTTATATAGGCTTGCTGGCTTTTGTGATTTTTACGGGAAGAGGGCTTTTTAAAAAAGCAGAGGACGAATGGCCCGTTTTGGAAATTGGCTGGTGGTTTGTCATTTCTTGCGCCGCTAATTCATTTTGGGTACTTGCCTGGCTCTACGATTATACCGGAGTTTCCGTTATACTGATGGTCGTTTTGCTTTTTTCATTGATAAAAATTATTCTGAAAACCCAGATGGAATTAGACGATCTGCCTCTAAAAAAAATCGCTTTTGTTTGGTGGCCATTTTGCTTTTATTCGGGCTGGATAAGCGTGGCGCTGATAGCAGACGTAGCAGCATATTTAACGAAAATAAAATGGAATGGATTTGGTATTTCTGCAATAGCCTGGACGATTATTATGATATTGATTGCCGGAATTTTAAATGTATTTATGACCTGGAACCGTAATATGCGGGAATTTGCTTTGGTAGGAGTTTGGGGTCTGGTAGCAGTTGCAGTAGCCAATTGGAATGGCCAAAAGCCGATCGTTTATTCGGCTTTAATTGTCGCAGCAATTCTTTTGATCAGCTTGTCGGCGCATGCGTACAAAAACAGAGCATACAATCCCTTTACAAATCTTCAGCATGAGGGAGAAGCAAGGTAAATGGGGCTTTATTTGACTTCAGCATATTTTCGTTTACCGGAGATGATTGCCATCGCGAATCAAATACACTACTATCAGAAGACGTTTATTTAACATGAATATGCATTTTATTTCTCACGATGTTCCAGCTTCCTTTGTTGGCGAGGCGTAACGCTTGTCCACGCCTTAAAAGCCTTTCTGAATGCTGTAGGGTCGGAGTATCCTAAAATATCTGATACTTCAGAGATTTTTATTGAAGGGTTTTGCATCAGCTTCAGAGCAATCTCCTTTCTTATTTCTGCCGCGACATCCCGAAATGTGGTGCCTTCCAGCAACAGTTTGCGTTGCAGGCCTCTTGGCGTCATATTTAACGCTGATGCTGCTTCCTCAAGAGACGGTATTCTCCCTTTAAACTGCATGAATAACACCTGTTTCAAATTTCCTTTCGCACCGTTGCTGTCCAACAGCGCCTGCTTATCGGCTACAATGGACCTGAATAGCTGAAACATGGATTGATCACTTGTAAGAATCGGGAGGGCAATGTCTCTTTTATCCAGGATGATTCGATTCGAATCCTTATTAAATAGTATATCACAACCAAAAAACTTTTGATATTCTGAAATTTCCCTCATCTTATAAGCCAGTTCGATTCTTAGAGGAACAATACGCTTACCCGTCAACGTGAAAAATGTATTTACAATGGCGGCAAACAGAAAATCGTTTGCATGACGTGCCGGTTCGGGGTGTCTCATCAACCACATCTTATTTTGATGAATTTCAAGTATAGCCACATCATCCACCGTATATGCGTATTCAACCATTGGTGAACTCATGCGGCCATATGATGATAACATTTGTAAACCCTGGTCAACATCTTTACTGCTTTGAATCAAAAAGCCAACCATGCCATGAAGCAATTTTGGAGTGCTAATACCTACATGAAGGCCAATTAAAGGATCCGCCGTTAATTTTAGAAGTGGTATCCAGATCAACGCAGACTTTTCCCATTGGACCATCTTTTCCGAGTCGCCAATCTCGCTGGCATCAATGCCTGACATCTCGCATAACGTATCGAAAGCTGCTCCAAATGAAGTAGCGGTTTGAAAAATGCTGCGAATGACTGTTCCCTGCAAACCCATGTCGTAAAATATATCATTTTAGGATTAAAAGATGCCTTTTTCTCCGCGTGAAGCTTAGGTATTTTGTACTCTAAATTAAAAAATATGAAATCAATCAAAACAAAGTTTTTAAGAAAGTGGGTAATCGGAAGTTTAATCGTTTATCCAGGGTTATTAGGATTGCTGCATCCATTGATCGCCCATGGCTTTACCGGCGATCACGACAAACTGCTAACCACATCGCAGTTTATCATGCATACGATCTCGATTTTTATTTTTGTTTTCTTCCTTGGCAGGATGCGAAACAAAGCCTTCGAAATTGTGGGAAAACGAAAAACGATGTCAGACATCTGGCCATTTCTGTTCTTTAGCCCGTGGCTATTTTGGTTCGGCTATTATACTTTATTTGTCCCCTTTGATATTCTGTTTATGTTTCTGTCATTTGGGATGATCAATGCGGTACAGCTAAAACCGTTTGTCAAAGCGCCAATAAAATGGATATGGCAATGCATTCTGGGTTATTTGCTGGCAGCTGTGGCAGGTATTTTGATTGGCCTTGGCGCATATTTAAAGTACTATAAAAATTTTCATGGAATTTCAAGGGATCTTGCAACATGGATGTCAATCAGCATTCCTGCGGCAGTCGTTGTAGCTTTTTACTTCAGATATGTTCTGAGCAGGCAGATCGTGATCAGCGATGAACAGGAATTCATCTTCGAAAACAAGCAACACTTCTCAAAAGTTGCGTGAAAATCATTGATGATAAAAAACAAGCGACAAAAAATGAACAGAAACTCATCATTTGCCTGATGAGTTTTATAACGCTCTTTTTAAAAACATTTGTTCAATCCGAAAACTTTAGGAATCATCCTAAGCAAGCTTGCAGTAAAGCAACAATTATCAAAGATTTTCATTCAGATTACAGCGTGTAAGAAAATTCACTCAACGCCTTCCCACCATTTTGAAAATTGTTGTGCATTGTCTTTCAGTCGCAGTTCTTCTCCTATCATTGGAGTTGCGAGATTTAGATTGGCGTTTTTGTTTAATTCTGTTATTCTTCGCAAAGGTTCATCCCAAGGATGGACCGACAGCGGAAACTTGGAATTATGAACCGGCAACAGCCTTTTTGCTTTCAGATCTTTTGCTGCCTGCAGTGTTTCGCCGGGCATCATGTGAATGTATTTCCAGTTCTCATTATATTGCCCGTTTTCCAAAATTGCCAAATCAAATGGTCCGAATCTTTTTCCAATATTGGCAAAATGAGTATCATAACCACTGTCACCACCAATGAATAATTTCATCGTGGGAGTTTGTAATACGAAAGATGTCCAGATTGATTTATTTCTAACAAAACCTCTTCCTGCAAAATGCCGGGCAGATAGGGCATTTACAACGAAACCTTCTCCTAAATTGATTTCTTCATTCCAGTCCAATTCATTAATAATGTCGGTATCAAAACCCCACCGCACCAGGTGTTCGCCAACGCCAAGAGCACAGATGATTCTTTTTATTTTTGGCTTTAATTTTATCATCGTTTTATAGTCGAGGTGATCCCAATGGTCGTGAGAAATAAAAAGGAAATCAATTGGAGGAATGTCTTCGGTTGTGTAAATATCTGTTCCTTTGAACGCTTTGACGTTGAAGGAAACCGGCGATGCGGCGCCGCTGAAAACAGGATCGACTAAAATCTTTTTTCCATCTACCTGGATAAAATACGAAGAATGGCCAAACCATAGTAGAAGATCTTTTGCCGGATCTAAATTCAAAAGATTTGTCTTCATTGACGGAATTAGATCAACCGGCTTTACCCGTGGTTTTTTATCAAATAAAAACTGTTTCAAAACCGGAATCATTCCTCCCTTCGCGGTCATCATCGGCGTTTCGCTTAGATTTTGAAATTGCCCACGTCTATAATTATTTGATCGTTTGATTCTTTCCAAACGAGTTCCTGAAGGCAACTTACCAAAACGTGGAAGATGTAAAAAAACAAAAACAGCAATAATTAATAAAGCGAGAATGAGCAGAATGATGAGCATAAAGGCCGTGAAGCGATTTTATCTACAAGCAAAATGAATGCTTCGCAAAAATAAAGATTTTCCATACCTGTTATAAATTCAGAGAAATGAATAACGAAAAGTCAGTCCTGTTTTACTTCTTACTAATGCGGTATATATCGCCCCCGTCCGTTATTGCATACAGCATATTGTTCAGATAAGTAACATCGCGGAAGCGTTGATCTTTATCGGTAAGCAATCTTTCTTCCCCTACTACTTTATTATCCTTAATCACCAACCTGTCAACATGCTTTCCGCTCAAGGCGGCAACGAACAAATTATTTTTCCATTCAGGTATCGCGTCGCCTTTATAAAAACAAATGCCGCACGGTGATATAACCGGGTCCCAATAATAAACCGGTTGCTCCATTCCGGCCTTTTGTTGGATGCCTTCACCGACTTTTTCGCCGCTGTATTCTATGCCATAAGTAATCACAGGCCAGCCATAATTTTTACCGGCGTGTATGAGATTAATTTCATCACCTCCACGCGGACCAAATTCTGCTTCCCATAATTCTCCTGTTTCGGGGTTGATATCCAAGCCATCGGGATTGCGATGTCCATACGAGAAGATTTCAGGTTTTGCACCAGCCTGGTTAAGGAATGGATTTCCGGCAGCTGGTTTGCCGTCGGTTGTTATTTTTACTATTTTTCCCAGGTAGGAATTTAAGTCCTGCGCCTGCACCCTCGCAGAAGTGATCGACTTTTCCCCAACGCTTACAAAGAGATTTCCATCTTTATCAAATTGAAGACGGGAACCATATTGCAAAGTGCTGTTGGTAGGCGGGGTAGCCCTAAATATCACCGATACATTCTCCACTTTTCCGGCAGCTTCATTTAATTGTCCTTTGGCCACTGCTGTTAAACTACCATCCTGGTATTTTTCTGCATAACTCCAGTAGATCATTTTGTTGCTGCCAAAATTTGGATCGAAGGCCACATCGAGCAAGCCGCCTTGTCCTTCAAAAAGCACATCCGGGAAACCGGCAATTTTTTTCACAAGCTTGCCGTCTGCATCATGAATTTCCATGTAGCCCGATTTCAGGGTTACCATCAACCGTCCATCGGGCATGGTGACAATGCCAAACGGAGCGCCCAAACTTCCTGCTATTTTTTCGACCTTGTAAGGCGTTGTTGTTTTTACGCCGCCAATTCTTGTTTGTTCGGGAAAGGCCGGTTTGTAATCGCTGTTCGGCGACTTGGTTTCCACTGGTGGTAAATGAGTGGAATCTCCGTTGTTGTGAGCCACAGAATTGGTTTCCTGACTGGCACAGCTTGCACCGTAAATCAATGTCAGTAAAACCAATAGGAAGGTTATGTTTTTTGTTTGCATAGCTGAATTTATATCAAAAATCTTACCGGAGAATTGGAATTTAGGAGATATGCGTAATCTTCCAAATTTCTTTGCAGCGATCATCGATTCAAAGTAGGGACAGTTTCTTAGCAGCTTTCCAATGTCCGTTCCTCCAATCTTGTTTTGAAGTGGCTTCATTAATATTTTCACCAGATCAACTATTCATTATAAATTTCAAAGTGCCATTGCCCCAGACGTGTAGGATGTCTACAAAAAAAATTATCTAATATTCTCATCAATTGTAAAGACCATCAAAACGTCAAGTTCAATTCCAATGTGCTAACCAGCGCGTTGAAATATTGACCTCTGGGATGAATTATATATTGCAGGTGCGGCTGAAGATTTGCCCAGGAAGCAAGATAAATTTTATAAAATGATTCAATTGTCTGTTCATGATTCCACAATAAAACCGGTTGCGGACTGATTCCGGCGTATTGGGTGCAAAGACCTATTTCCTAACCTTCCAGTGATTCAGCAAGGCCAAAAGTTACTCCTTTATTTTTTAGCGTATTCAAAAGATTGTAATCATCTTTTACTCGCTGTTTAGATGAACTCTCCGTATCGTTTTGCTTTTTAATTGATTGAGCACTGGCAATATCCAACAACATTAAAGCCGTTAATGACACAATAATATATCGCTTATTGTAAAGCATTGAACCGACATTTAAGAAGGAATTAAAATGATATTTAGTAAACCAATATTCGTTGTTCAAAAGTAACAATCATTTAGTAAGCAGGTAATTGCAATCGTATTTATGAAATGGTGTGGCAGAGAGATTTTCGTGCAAAAGAACGTTCAAGCATTGAAATCGATTATGTGTCTGACTAATTTGCTTTTTAAAAATGATACTGCGATTCAATTGACTAATTATTGAAACAAAATTAATCTGCTTCAAAAGGCAAGCGATTCACCTAACAGTAAAGAAACAAATAATGGAAATTTCAATTCTCATATTTTCGCATTTTTTCATTCTGTAACAGGCATATAAATTGTAATGTCTTAATATTGTAACAATGTTTTTGTCTTTTCATTTAATAAACATTTTACAAGGCAGCAGGAAGCTGAAGGATTTTATTTTTGAATCATGAACGATCAGCCGGTTACTCATCCTAAAAAATTAAAACAATTAGCAGCAACTGCTATTTGCGGCAATGATATTACTTCATCTTGCCTTTATGTTTCCGCGCTTTGCATCGTATATGCCGGCCAATATGCTTTTATCGCTTTAATAATTGTAGGATTGGTTTTATTTTTTTTCAGAAAAATATATGGTGAAGCTGTTGGTGCATTACCGCTGAATGGAGGCGCTTATAATATTTTGCTCAATACAACGAGTAAAGGAAATGCATCTCTTGCCGCATGTCTGACGATACTTTCTTACATGGCAACCGCTGTGCTTTCTGCTTCAGAAGCAATGCATTACCTGTACAGCGTTTTCCCTTTTTTTCCGGTAATTATTGCGACGATGGTTATTCTTACTATTTTTTTGTTGCTCACCATTTGTGGTATCAGTGAATCCGCTTCCGTTTCTCTGGTAATCTTTATTATTCATCTTGCAGTTTTACTCTTATTAATTGGTAGTGCCATTTATTTTGTCATGGTAAATGGTTTGGATATAGCAAATATGAATTTTCATTCGCCGTTAAAAGGCAGTATGTCCAATGCAATATTCCTTGGTTTCAGTACAGCGATGCTCGGCATTACAGGCTTTGAAACTTCTGCGAATTTTATTGAAGAACAAAAGCCCGGTGTGTTTCCTAAAACACTCAGAAATATGTGGGTTTTGGTAATGGTCATCAATCCTGTAATCGCTTTGCTTGCTGTTTCCATTATGCCGCTGGCAGAAGTTCCCGGACATGAAGCGGCTTTTCTATCTTTTATGGGAAGAAAGACCGGAGGCTCCTGGCTGGCGACGGTCGTTTCGCTGGATGCCGCACTGGTATTGAGTGGCGCGGTTCTTACTGCTTTTATCGGTGTAAGCGGATTGATGAAACGTATGACACTCGACCGCATATTTCCACAGGCATTATTAAAAGAAAATAAAAGAGGAAGTTCACCGCGCATTTTAATTGTGTTTTATATTTTATGCTTTTCAATCCTGTTCATTACTGCCGGCGAACTGGCGCCGCTCGCGGGAGTTTATACGATTTCATTTTTATCGGTAATGGCTTTTTTTGGTTTTGGAAATTTGTTGTTGAAAATAAAACGCGCGCGGCTTCCAAGACCCGAATATGCGGCTCCGATTGTAGTATTACTGGGGATCTTGGGAATTCTGATTGCCTTATACGGAAATGTAAAACTTCATCCTGATTACCTGATTGTATTTCTGCAATATTTTATCCCCGCGATCCTGATCATTTATATGTTTTTAAAAAGAAAAGTGGTCATTCATTATATGCTCGTGTATGCCAATTCCATTTTTGATAAAATTCAAAAAGCATCGGTGTTCAGTCGGTTTCATCTTACCAAAGAAATGAGAAAGCTAAACAGGCAGCCATTTGTATATTTTACCAAAGGCGACAACATTGCCATCCTTAATAAAGTGATTCAATACGTGCAGGAAAATGAAATTACTCAGAAACTGAAAATAGTTACTGTACTGCAAAAGGAACAGAAACTGAATAAAACGTTTGAACGCGACTTCCAGGCTTTAGACCGCGCTTATCCGGATATTAAAATCGAATACATCCAGATACCTGGTGTTTTTGGCCCTGAAATTATTAATAAATTAAGCCAGGAATGGAATATCCCTCAAAACTTTATGTTCATCGGTTCGCCAAGCGATCATTTTCCACACAGGTTGTCCGACCTGGGTGGAGTGAGGTTGATTATTTAAGAAACCCGGTAAATTTCTAAATTATAAATCGCATTATTTCTTGCTTTACTGCAACGTATTACTTTTTCAGAAAATCATTTCTAATGTCATCGTATTCATTGAGATACTGATTTGATTTTCCATCTTTATCAAAAACCGCTTCCCAGGTATTTAAAGGTTCCCAGATAAACGTTCCTTTCATTTGATTCCCCGGGATGGAAAAGGCTATTTTATTCACTTCTTTTTTTAATTGAGAATATTCTGCAACAATTACCGGCTTGTTATATTTTTTATGAAGTGCAGTTAGATTCTTTTCCAAATCTTCCAGAGTTCCATGCCATTTGGGATAATAAGATTCACCGATCATATCGAAAGAAACGCCGCGTTTGATCATGTTGTCAATAAAAAATTCGGATTCTGCGTTTTGTCCACCCAATGCAATGTGAAGCAAAGTAATAATTGAGGGATCGAATTTTTTTACTGCAGCCATACCTGCATTTAATAAAATCGCAAGGCTGTCTAAATGCTGCACATTTCCGGTTGGCCACAGTATTCCATGATTGATTTCATTACCACATTGTACCATATCCGGCAATGTGCCTTGTGCTTTTAAAGCCAATAAAACATTTGTAGTATAATCAAAAACTTTTTTTGCAAGCTGGTTAAAATCTAATCCTTCCCACGCTTTCGGTTTGAATTGTTTTCCCGGATCGGCCCAGGTGTCGCTGTAATGGAAATCGAGCAAAAATTTCATCCCGGCCTCTTTAATTCTTTTTGCCATTTGCAAAGTATGTGGCAGGTCACAAAAACCTTGTTTAGGAGAATAACCGCTGTCATTGGCCGGATCCACAAACAATCGCAACCGGATATAATTGAAACCGTGGTCTTTTAAAATTTCCAGTACATCTTTTTGAACACCTTTATCCGAAAATTTTATTCCTCTTGCTTCTAATTGGGGAAGAAAAGAAATGTCAGCGCCCAGAACATTGCCGGTCAGTTTTGCGGTGGAATGTATGTTTAATTTTGAAAAAAGATAAGGATCATTTGCCGTGTTTATTTTTTGATCTGGCTTCACCGTGATAATGTCTGTACTTCCATCCCACAGGCCTTTTGAAGTTGCTTTAAATTTGATATGACCAGGTATTTTTCCTGCCTCTAAAACGACACGGCATGTTCCATT